>JAUHZF010000358.1 GCA_030426145.1 Polyangia bacterium | reverse complement strand
ACGTTCGAGGCCTGCAGGGGTTGAACGTCGGGCACGGCTCGCAGGTCAACGCGCGCCGGCGAGGGTCATCGCGACGACTCCGCGGAGTCGGCCGCGGAGAACCAGAAGGGCAGCGAGACCGAGGACGATTCGCGAGTTCGAGCCCGAGGAACGCCCACGATGTCGAGTTCGAGCCCGAGAACGCCCGCGAGATCGCGAACGCCCACGAGGTCGAGGACGAGGCGCGAGGTCTGCTCGAGGTGAACGTCGTGGATTCCGACGTTGGGGTCGAGCAGACCGAGTCTGCGGCCGGTGAACGTCTGGTTTGGCGACGTTCGAGGCCTGCAGGGGTTGAACGTCGGGCACGGCTCGCAGGTCAACGCGCGCCGGCGAGGGTCATCGCGACGACTCCGCGGAGTCGCGGTGCGCGTTCTCGGTCGCGTTCTCGGTCGCGTTCTCGGGCTCTACCTCGAACCTGGAACCTCGAACCTGGAACCTCGAACCTGGAACCTCGAACCTGGAACCTCGAACCTCGAACCTCGAACCTGGAACCTCGAACCTTCGAACCTCGAACCCGGAACCTGGAACCCGCTCACTCCGTCAACGGCACACCGACGTAGCGGTGGTGGCGGCCGCCTCGGGGGTCGTCGCGGCGGACCTTGAACAGGGCGACGTCGCCGACCTTCATCGCGCTGATGGCCGCCTCGAGGGCTTTGGCGTTGGGGGTTGGTTTGCCGTTCACCGAGACCACGAGGTCGCCTACGAAGAGGCCCTTGTAGGGGCGCTTCATGCCGCGCACGCGTACGCCGCCTTGGTCGTCTTCGAGTTTGATCCCCATGAGGTGGGCCTTCTGGTCGCCGCCGTCGTCGTTGCCGGACGGGTGTCGACCCGGGGGTGGGCCTTCGCTGCCTTCGAGGCGCGCGAGCTCGGCCACGGTTTCGCCCTCCTCGCCGTTGCGTAGGAACTTGATGCGGATCTTCGAGCCGGGGGCGTGGCGGGCCACGTTGCGTGGCAGGTCTTCGGCGCGCCGGATGGGGCGGTTCTCGATGGCGAGGATGACGTCGCCCGACACCAGGCCCGCTTGGGCCGCGGGTGAGCCCTCGATGACGTCGGCCACCATGGCCCCGCGTGGGCGATCGAGGGATAGCGCCTGCGCCAGCTCGACCGAGACCGCCTGGTACTCGATGCCGAGCTTGCCCCGCTCGACGAAGCCCTTGTCGCGTAGCTGGCCGACCACGTCTTTGAGGGCGTCGACCGGAATCGCGAAGCCGATGCCGTCGGCGCCGGCCCGAATGGCGGTGTTGATCCCGATCACCTCGCCCCGACGGTTGAAGAGCGGTCCGCCGCTGTTGCCGGGGTTGATCGACGCGTCGGTCTGGATGAAGTCGTCGTAGGGCCCGGCGCCGATGCTTCGGGCCTTGGCGCTCACGATGCCCGTCGTGACGGTGTGGCCGAGGCCGAAGGGGTTGCCCACGGCGATGACCGTCTCTCCGACGCGAAGCGCCGTGCTGTCGCCGAGGCTCACCGCACGCAGGGGGCCGGCGTCGTCCATCTTGAGCAGGGCCAGGTCGAGCTTGCGGTCGCGTCCGACGACCCGCGCTTGGGTCTGGCGGTCGTCGTAGAGCCGGATGAGCACGGTCTCGGCGTCTTCGACCACGTGGGCGTTGGTGACCACGTAGCCCGCGGCGTCGATCACGAAGCCCGTTCCCGCCCCACGACGCTGTCGAGGGGTGGGCGTGCCGCCCCGCTTGCCGTTGAAGAAGAAGTCGAGCGGTGAGGGGCCGGATGCGGTGGTCACGATGGTGGTGATGTTGACCACCGAAGGCGACAGCTGCTCGACGAGGTCGGCCAGCTGCGAAGCCGTGGGCTCGCTCGCCATGGCCGAGACCTGGCCCAGATCGTCGTCCGGGCTCGCCACCGGCACGTCGGGTGGGGTCGAAGCCGCACCGCCGCACCCCATGAGCCACAGGGCCAGGGTCGACGCGGCCAGAGGGATGGGACTCGAAGACTTGAGAACGCGCATCGTGAATAGGTCGGACGGACGGGGCGCCCCGGCGGGTCTACAATTTACCTAAAGCGTAGGCGTGCGCCGTGCCACCCCGCGGGGCCTGCCCGAATGGATAAGGCGGGCCACCGGGGCGACCTTCCACCACGGGCGAAGGCACTTCAGTTGGGGCAGCAGGCGCTGGTCCAGCCCCAGCTCATGTCGCGCGGCACACAGCCCGCTCCCGCCACCGCCGGCTTTCGCGACGGGTAGTTGTGGCCGCCCGAGAATAGATACGACGCCGGGGTGCTCGGCCAGTTCTTCTTGCAGTCCTCATCGTGCTGAGGCGTGCGTGAGCGGCTGATCTGAGCCGGCTTGCCGTCGTCCTGGGCCTTCTCGCCCGGGGCCATGAGCTTGCCGAACTTGCCGAGGTTCACGTTGGCGGGGTTGTCCTTGGGCGGCCAGCGCGTGGCGAGGTGGCGTGCGTCCCCATCCTTCGTGGGCATGCAGATCTTCTTCTCTGCGTCCCAGGCGAAGTGGGGTTCACATCCCGGGGTGCCCGTCTTGCGCTCGCAGGCCTCGCCCTTCACCTCGAAGTCGGCGGGACACTGCACCGGCATCACCGTCTTCACGCATCGGAACCCGATCGAGGCGCTGTACTTGTCGCGCTCGTAGCGGTTGCGAAGCGTGGTCTTCATCCACTTGGCGAAGCGCCGGCTCCAGCTGCCGCCCCGATACACGTACAGCCGCTTGTCCTGCAGCTCGTCGATGCCGCCGTGCGAGGGGTAGGGGTCGAAGGACGACTGGGTCCACTCCCAGGCGTTGCCAGTCATGTCGTAGAGCCCGAAGGCGCCGGGCTCGAACTGTTTGACCTCGCAGCTGCCGAAGGCGTGGTTGTAGCAGTTGTTCTTCTGGTCTGGCGCAGGGCTGTTGCCCCAGCTGTAGCGCTGGTGTTTCTCGCCCCCGCTCGCGGCGTACTCCCACTCGCGCTCGCTCGGCAGGCGCTTGCCCACGAAGGCGCAGTAGGCGACGGCCATGTCGAGGTCGACGCAGTTGACCGGGTGCTTCTCTCGGCCCTCGAACTTGGAGTTGCAGAAGCGGCGGTCGGTGTGTTGCGGCTTGCATTTGCCGGCGTCGACACAGGCTTGGTAGGCCTCCATCGTGACCTCGGCCTCGTCCATGTAGAAGCTCTCGACGCCGGCTTCGTGGGCGGGCTTCTCCTCCGGGTTCCCGGTGTGGAAGCGCTCACCCATCATGAAGACGCCCGCGGGGACCGTCACCATCCCGGCCGGTGGTCCGGCGGGAGCCTTGGGGGTCGCGCTCGCGGTGGCAGAGGGGGCGGTGTCGGCGGCGGGCTGCGTGGGCCCCGCGCTCGCCGTGGTGGCTGCGGTCGCGCTGCTGGGCGCAGACGGGGCGGCCGTCGGGGTGGCTTTGGGGGTCTCGTCCTGGCAGGCGCCCAGGCTCAGGGCCAGGAACAGCGCCGTCACGCCCATCCGGGTCGCGTCGCTCATGGCGGGCGACCTTACACGACGAAGCGGGTCAGTGCCTCGTCCATGCTGGCGAGCGGCGCCTCCTGCCCCGTGTAGAGCTCGAACTGCCGCGCCGCCTGGTGCAAGAGCATGCGGCCGCCGTGCACGGTTCTGCACGCCGAGGCGGTCTCGAGCAGCACCGTGCGTAGCGGCTTGTAGACGATGTCCATCACCACCAATTCCGGCCGCAGCGCCTCGACGGGGAGGGGAGGGGCTGGGTCGACCTCTACCATGCCGGCCGACGTCGCATTGACCACCACGTCGGCCTCTCGCGCCGCTTCGCCCCGCTCGGCCCATGGCACTGCGCCCACGCCGAGCTGCTCGGCCAGGGCTTCGGCCTTGGCGTCCGTGCGGTTGCTCAGCCGTACCCGTGCGCCGGCTTCTTGAAGCCCGAAGCCCACCGCGCGCGCGGCACCGCCAGCGCCGAGCAGCAGCACCGTCGTGCCTTCGAGCGAGACCACCTCTTGCAGCGCGCGCGCGGAGCCGAGGGCGTCCGTGTTGTGGCCAGTCAGCTCGCCTTCGTCATTCACCACGGTATTAACGGCACCGATGGCCGCCGCGAGCGGGTCGATGCGGTCGAGCATCGGAACGATCTGCTGCTTGAACGGCATGCTGATCCCCATGCCGCGGATCCCGAGGGTCCGCATCGCCGTCACCGCGTCCTCGAGCGTCGTCGGCGTGACTTCGAAGGGCACGTAGCGCCAGTTCAGCCCGCGTGCCTGGTAGCCAGCTTCGTGCATGGCGACCCCCAACGGGGATGCATGCAGAGAGAGCGAGCCGCAGAGGGTGACGCCACCCGCCATGGCGGCTCAGCGCTTGAGGCTCTGTTTGCAGCGGCCGACGACCGACTGGGCGGCGCTTCGCTGCGGACCGTTGCACGAGGCCATGGCCCCCCGCGCTTGGCTGCACTTGTTGGCTTGCGCGAGCGCGATGGCGCGGGCGCACGCGGCGCTGCCGTCGGGCTTGGGCGGAGGCTTGGGCGTGGGCGGCTTCGGAGGCACCGGGGTCGGGGGCGTGACCGGCGGCTGCGGATTGGGGTAGGGCGGCTGGGGATCGGTCGAAGGCTGAGGATCGGTCGAAGGCTGGGGATCGGTCGCCGAGCCACCTCCGGAGGTGGACCCGTTGTCACCGTTGTTGTCGTCGGTGCCGGACTTGCTGCCGTCGTCCTCGTCCTTCTTGTCGTCTTTCTCGTCCCCGTCGGTCTTGCCACCGCTGACGTCGATGATGGGCGGGTGCTCGTCGGTCTCGCTGCTGCCGCTCATCGCGAAGGCGCCCACACCAATGAGGGCCGCCACGGCGATCGCGCCTCCGATGTAGAGGCCCTTGCCGCCGCCGCCGCCGCTGCTGCGGCCGCTGCGAGCGGGCGCTGCCGGTGAAGCGGGGATGGCTTGGCCACCTGCGGTAGGAACGTTCTGGTGGCTGCCGCCTCCCGTGGCGGCGGCCGGAGGAATGAACGGCTCGCCCACCTGCGTGGCGCCGGCGCCGGCAGGGCGCGGATTGGCGGGACCGCTCGGGGGGCCGCCCATGGGCGCCGTGAAGGCCTCGGTCGCAGTGTTCTGGGCGACGATGGGCGGAACGCTCGGGACCTGAGTGATGCTCGGACGTCCGCTGCCCTTGAACTCTTGGTAGAACTCCTTGGCCGTCGACTGCCGCTTCTCCTGGTCCTTGGAGAGCGCACGCATGCATGCCGCCTTGATGTGGGGCGGGATCTGCGAGGCCATGGGGTTGGTCTCTTCGAAGGGGTGGGGCTGCACCGTCATGTGCTGGGTGGCCCACTCCCACGGCGTGTTCGCCTTGAAGGGGAGCTTCCCGGTGAGCATCTCGTAGGCCATCACACCCAACGAGTAGATGTCGCTGCGTCGGTCGAGCTCCTTGCCGGTGAACTGCTCGGGCGACATGTACGGCGGAGTGCCGAGCACCATGCCGGCCTGGGTGAGCTTCTGCTCCTTGGCCGTGTCGGAGGCTTCATTTCGCTTGGCGATGCCGAAATCGAGGACCTTCACGAAATCCTCTTCGCCCGCGCGCGTGGTGAGGATCACGTTCTCGGGCTTGAGATCGCGGTGCACGATGCCCTTCTCGTGGGCCTCGTTCAGCGAGCCGCTGATCTGCTTGAGGATCTTGTCGACGCGCTCGAAAGACATCGCGCCTTCGTTCTCGATGACGTCGGCGAGGGGCTTTCCGTCGACGAACTCCATCGCGATGTAGAGGTCGCCCTGGTCGGTCTGACCGAAGTCGAAGAACTTGATCGTGTTCGGGTGCTCGAGCTCGACGACGGTGCCGCACTCACGCATGAAGCGGGCGACGACCTGCGGATCCTTCGAGAACTCCTGCAGCAGCGTTTTGACCGCGACCTTGCGGACGGCCGTGCCCATCTGCTGCTCGGCGGTGTAGACGCGGCCCATGCCGCCCTCGCCGAGAAGGCCGGTAACACGGTAGCGACCACCGACGACTTGGCCGATGAGCGGGTCGTCGCCGTCCATCTGGCCGACCGGCATCAGCGCGCCGCACTTGGCGCAATACCGCGCACCATCGACATTCACGTGGTCACATGCCGGACAATTCATGCCGCTGGCAGCATCGCAAGGGTCAACCAGGAAGGCAACTCGAACGAGGTGCGGGAAGCACCAGAGCAACGACCCGACTTCCCTCACGATATCCCGCCCGGGAGCGCCGCCGAGAAAGGGTGGATGAGCACCTTCCCGAGGGGTTGACATCCACCAGGGTACCGGATAGAGACCGCATCCCCAGATCGAAGAGGGTCGTGCGTCTACGGCTCCTGTTTCTTCGGCAGGGAAATCACGGTTAGGATAAGAGGAGGATCTCGCTGGCGTAGCTCAATTGGCAGAGCACCTGCCTTGTAAGCAGGGGGTTAGGGGTTCGACTCCCCTTGCCAGCTCCGACGCCACGTCCATTGCCCTGATCCAACATCGCGACCGACGCCGTTCACCAAGGCGTCTTTTCGGTGGGTTGCCCGAGTGGCCAAAGGGAGCAGACTGTAAATCTGCCGGCGTATGCCTACATTGGTTCGAATCCAATACCCACCACCCAACGCCGACCCGCGGGAGTAGCTCAGTTGGTAGAGCATCAGCCTTCCAAGCTGAATGTCGCGAGTTCGAGCCTCGTCTCCCGCTCCAACTAAACCATCAACCTTCAACCCCCAGAGTTCCTTCGCTAGCTTGAAACGGTAACGAGTTCGCCCACCTAGCTCAGTCGGTAGAGCACTTCCTTGGTAAGGAAGAGGTCGTGGGTTCGAATCCCATGGTGGGCTCCGGCGGTCCGAGAGCCGAACCTCTCGGTCGCGGGCCGCAAAAACCCCTCCGCAGCACAGGCAGCGGGGGATCCCGGATTCAACCAGCACCGGAACAGCACAGAGTCGAGGCTTCGAAAATGGCCAAGGAGAAATTCGTACGCACCAAGCCGCACCTCAACGTCGGAACCATCGGTCACATCGACCATGGCAAGACGACGCTGACGGCTTCCCTTCTTGCGGTCCAGTCGCGCGACGGCCTGGCGGAGCTCAAGAGCTACGCGGACATCGCCAAGGGCGGCACCGTCCGTGACGAGACCAAGACGGTGACGATCGCGGTGTCGCACGTCGAGTACGAGAGTGACGAGCGTCACTACGCGCACGTCGACTGCCCCGGCCACGCCGACTTCGTGAAGAACATGATCACGGGTGCGGCGCAGATGGACGGCGCCATCCTCACCGTGAGCGCGGTCGACTCGGTCATGCCGCAGACGCGTGAGCACGTGCTGCTCGCCCGTCAGGTCGGCCTCGACTACATCGTCGTCTTCCTCAACAAGTGCGACCTGGTCGACGACGAGGAGATGCTCGAGCTCGTCGAGATGGAGGTGCGTGAGCTCCTCGCCAAGTACGACTTCGACGAGGACGGCCCGGTCATCCGTGGCGCGGCTCTTCCGGCGCTCCAGGGCGACGAGAAGTGGTCGCAGACCATCAAGGAGCTGCTCAAGGCCCTCGACTCCCACATCCCGGAGCCCGAGCGTCTGACCGACAAGCCCTTCCTGATGGCCATCGAGGACGTCTTCACCATCAAGGGTCGCGGCACCGTGGCCACCGGCCGCATCGAGCGCGGCATCATCAAGACCGGTGAAGAGGTCGAGATCATCGGCTTCGAAGACACCCGCAAGACCACGGTCACGGGCGTCGAGATGTTCCGCAAGATCCTCGACGAGGGTCAGGCGGGCGACAACGTGGGCTGCTTGCTCCGCGGCATCGAGAAGAAGGACGTGCAGCGCGGCCAGGTTCTCGCGGCCCCCGGCAGCATCAAGCCGCACACCAAGTTCGAGGGCGAGGTCTACGTCCTGAAGAAGGAAGAGGGCGGCCGCCACACCCCCTTCTTCACGAACTACCGCCCGCAGTTCTACTTCCGCACCACCGACGTCACCGGCGCCGTCCAGCTCCCCGAGGGAGTCAAGATGGTCATGCCCGGCGACAACGTGAAGATGAACGTCGAGCTCATCGCTCCCGTCGCGCTCGAGGAGCAGATGCGCTTCGCGATCCGTGAGGGCGGCCGCACTGTCGGCGCCGGCGTCGTCACCAAGATCATCGAGTGATCGGCCCCTGACTCGGGCAGACGATGGCCAGTCCCAAACGCCCCGACAAGAGGCTGAAGGTCGCCCTCGTCTGCACCGAGTGCAAGTCGCGCAATTACCGCACCACCAAGCGGCGCGACCAGAAGGTCGAGATCAAGAAGTTCTGCAAGTCCTGCGGCACCCACACGGTCCATCGTGAGACCAAGTGAGGTCGCAGGGCTGTCGCGATGAGGCCGGGTAGGGCAGAATGCTCGATCCGGCCGTACCTTGTGGTATGTATGGCGACTTCGCTGGCTAGCAGCAGCGACAAAGATTTGAAAATATAGGGGTATAGCTCAGTTGGTAGAGCAGTGGATTCCAAATCCACCGGTCGGGAGTTCGAGTCTCTCTGCCCCTGCATCGGCCTCGTGTCCGACGATACGCCCGCGTTGAACGACGCTCGCGCGCGTGTCACACCCCTGGTTCGGAAAGCGTCCAACCAACGGCCATGGCGACCAAGAACAAGGACAACAAGAAGCGGCGCAAGCCCAAGGGCAAGTCGCTCTCGCAAAAGCTCGAAGAGAAGGAGCTGGCCCGTGCCTCGGAGGAAGAAGACTCCGACGAGGACGAGGACGAGGACGCCGACGAGCCTGAGACCGCCTCCGACGACGACGAAGACGACGACGACCTCGTCGACGCCGAGTACGAAGAAGACGACGAGGACGACGATGACGTCGTCGACGCCGAGTACGCCGACGACGACGACGAGGAAGAGGAAGAGGACGACTCGGACGAGGACGACGACGACTCGGACGACGAGGATGAGGACGAAGACGAAGACGAGCTCGCAGCGGCCGCCCAGATGGGCGTACAGCGCTACGTGATGGCGGGCTTCTTCGGCTTCTGGATCGTCGTCAGCTACATCATCGGTCGTGCCCTCGAGAGCCTCTGGGCCGAGGTGGCCACACGCCAGTGGTGGCTCGAGAACGCGCCCTGGCTCTCTTCTGTCGAGGCCGAGGGCACCTTGACGAGCCGCGCCAACATCGCGCTCCTCATCGGCGTGGTCATCGGCGGCGGCATCGTCCTGCGCTACTACCGCGACGCCGACACCCGTACCTACGCGGACGAGGTCGCGGAACAGCTCGGCAAGGTCAAGTGGCCGACGCGCAAGCAGGTGGGCAACAACACGGTCGTCGTCATCGTGTCCACCGCCATCCTCACCATCTACCTCACGCTGCTCGACCAGTTCTGGAGCTTCGTGACGAATCTCATCTACATCGGAGGCGCCTGATGGCTGCTCACGTCGACGCGACGACGGACGAAATCGAGGACGGCACGTCCTCGGACAACGCTACCCCGACTGCCGAGGCTGCGGCCGATGCGGCTGAGGCAGCGGCCGACGAGGCCGCTACCGAGGGAGACGCGGACGACGCGGAGGAGGCCGGTGAGGCCGCCGCCGCCGTCGAGAAGAAGTGGTACGCCGTGCATGCCTACTCGGGCTACGAGGGTCGCGTTCGCGACTCGCTCAAGCAGCGCATGGAGCAGTTCGCCATGACGGGCTCCTTCGGTGAGATCCTCATCCCGAGCGAAACCGTGACCGACACCCTCTCGAGTGGCGCCACGCGGACCCGCAACAAGGTCAGCCTCCCCGGCTACATCTTCGTCGAGATGGAGATGAACGAGCGCACCTGGCACCTGGTCAAGGATACGCCTCGCGTCATCGGCTTCATCGGCAACCAGAACCCCCGCGTCGTACCTTC
>JAUHZF010000357.1 GCA_030426145.1 Polyangia bacterium | reverse complement strand
CATCACGGACCTGGGCCTAGCCGGCGGAATCGCCGGAGGGGTCCTCTTTCTGACCTTCGCCGCCGTCGCTCTCGTGCGACACCTGCTGGTGATCTGCGACCCGAACGAGATCCTCGTCTTCTCGGGCCGCAAGCACCAAACGCCCGACGGGCGTGAGGTCGGCTTCCGGGTCATCCACGGTGGGCGCGCCTTCCGCATCCCGGTGGTGGAGCAAGTGGAGCGCATGGACATGAGCCTCATCAGCGTGCCCATGAACATCCACGGCGCTTACTCCCAGGGCGGCATCCCGCTCACGGTCCACGCCATCGCCAACGTGAAGGTCGCCAGCGACCCGCGCATCGTGGGCAACGCCATCGAGCGCTTCCTCGGCCACGGCAAGGCCGACATCGGACGCGTCGCCAAGGAGACCCTCGAAGGGCATCTCCGCGGTGTCGTGGCCACGATGACCCCGGAAGAGGTCAACGAGGATCGCCTCAAGTTCGCCGAGCGTCTCACCGACGAAGCCGGCGACGATCTCCGCAAGCTGGGGCTTCAGCTCGACACGCTGAAGATCCAGGCGGTGAGCGACCAGGCGAGCTACCTCGACAACATCGGCCGCAAGCAGATCGCCGAGATCGTCCGCCTCGCAGAGGTGGCCGAGTCCGACGCAGTCCGCGCCGCGGAGGAGACCGAAGCCGAAACCGAAGGTCGGGCCCGTGTGGCCGAGACCGAGGCCAACCGCGAGGTCCAGAAGATGGCCAACGAGCTGCGCGGCTACAAAGCCGAGCTCGAAGCTCAGGCCAAGAGCACCGAGGAGCAGGCCGAGCAGGCTGCCGCCGCGGCCCTCGCCGAGGCGGAGCGCGAGCTGCAAGCGGTTCGCGCCGAGCTCGAGGAGCTGCGCAACACCGCAGAGATCACCGTGCACGCCGAGACCGAACGTCGGGTGAAGGAGATCCTCGCGGAGGGCCAGGCCGCCGCCATCGCGGAGAACGGCCGCGCCATCGCCGAAGCCCTCGCCCACGTCAACGCGGCGTGGAAGGACTGCGGTGAGCACGCCATGGACATGGTCGTCGTGCAGCACCTCGACGAGCTCTTCGACCGGGCCGCCACCGCGGCCAGCCAGCTCCAGGCCAAGAACGTGCGTCTCCTCGATGGGGGCGACGGACAAGCCATCGCCAACTACGCCCGGGTCTACCCCGCCACCGTCGCGGCCCTCCTCGACGAAGTGGCTGGCACCTTGGGCATCGACGTCAGCCGGGTCCTCGGCAGCAACCGGCCGGGCGACGGCGACCGCAAGTCGCTGACCGCCCCCAAGCACGCCGCCTGACCCCCCGAGGGTGCCTGATCGCCGCTCAGGCGCCCTCCCCTACCCCGAAAGGAAACCCTTCATGACCTTCGTCGTCATTCTCAGCATCCTCGCCCTCGCCGTCTTGGCGGGTGGCCTCATCATCAGCAAGCTCGTGTACGTCTGCCAGCCGAACGAGGTGCTGATCTTCACCGGCACCCGCCGTCGCCTCGGGGCCAAAACGGTGGGCTACCACCTGGTCCAGGGCGGCCGCGGCGTACGCATGCCGCTCCTCGAGCGGGTGCATCGCCTCGACCTCACCAACATGGTGATCGACCTACGGGTCGAAGGCGCCTACTCCCGCGGCGGCATTCCGCTGAACGTGGAAGGGGTGGCCAACCTCAAGATCGCCAGTGACGAGTCGACCCTCGCCAACGCCATCGAGCGCTTCCTCGGACGGAACCGTGCGGACATCGTGCGGACCGCCAAGGAGACGCTGGAAGGCAACCTGCGAGGAGTGCTCGCCACCCTCACCCCGGAGGAGGTGAACGAGGACCGGGTCAAGTTCGCACAGAACCTGCTCCACGAGGCCGACGCCGATCTCAAGAAGCTCGGCTTGGTGCTCGACACCCTCAAGATCCAGAACGTCTCGGACGACAAAGGCTACCTCGACAGCATCGGCCGCAAGCAGACCGCGGAGCTGACCATGCGCTCGAGGATCGCCGAGGCCGAGAACCGCGCCATGGCCCGCATCAGGGCCGCCGAGAACCACCGTCAAGCCGCCGTGGCCAAGGTGAGCGCCGAGCGCAAGCTCGCCGCCGCCGACGCCGAGCGACGCATCGTGGACGCCCGCACCAAGCAGGAGGCCATGATCGCCGAGCACCGCGGCCGCATGCGGGCCAAGGTCGCCAAGGCCCACGGTGAGCTCGAGGTTCAGCGCCAGCAGATCGAGCGGGTGAAGCTTCAGCTCGAAGCCGACCAGGTGAAGAAGGCCCAGGCCAAGCGTGGCGCCCTCATCGACCAAGCCCGTGGCCAAGCCGCGCGCATCGTCGAGGACGGCAAGGCGCAGGCCGACGCCCTCCGCAGCATCGCCCACATCTGGGAGGTGGCGGGAGACGACGCGGCCCAGATCTTCATGGCCCAGAAGATGCGCGGTCTCATCAACCGGATGCTCAGCAACGTGCAGAACACGCCGGTCGACCGCATCACCATCGTCGACAAGGAGCTGGCCCAAGGCAACGCCGCCTCGAGGGCGACGGTGGCCGCCCACCAGCTCGAAGAGACCATGGGCATCGACGTGCCGGGCCTGCTGAAGCGCTTCGCGCCCAGCGCCGGCTGAAGCCGAAACCACCATCCCTCAGCCCCTGCGCCTCCCCGGAGGTGCAGGGGCTTCTTCGTGGAAGGCGGAGCTCACCTGCTCGAGCAGGAATCCGCACGTGCACCCCAATTCCTCTAGCGGACCAGGTAGACGGACGAGTCGTCCCGACTCGTTCCACTATTCCCCACTGCCCAGAATCGCTCGCCATCTTCGGCGGTGAGCCAGACTGCCCAGTGCTAGGAGCATCCAGCCTAGACCCCGCCCGTTCGGACCATCGGATGGCCGGTCGAGACTGCAGCTGCAGCCGCCCTCGGGCTCGAATGGCTCACTTCCTCCAGAGCCACCGCTCGAGGTGGTCGTGGCGCCGCCGCTGCCTGATACGGGAGGGGCCGTTTCTACCTGGCAGGCCGCACTACAGCCGTCGCCATCGTCGAGGTTGCCATCGTCGCAGGCCTCGGCGGTCGGGTTGAGGGTGCCGTCACCGCACTCCGTGGGCGTGCAGTCGGCGTCGCAGTCGGGGGTGGCGAACTTGTCGTCGCACGCCTCTCCCGCCGAGGTATTGGTGACGCCATCGCCGCAGAAGGGGAAGGTGCAGTCGGCATCGCAGGTGGCAGAGGCCCCGCCATCATCACACTGCTCGCCGGCGGTCGCGTTGACCACTCCGTCACCGCAGCTGCGCAGGGTGCAGTTGGCGTTGCAGGTCGCAGACTCGAAGCCCTCGTCGCAGGTCTCTCCTGCGAGCACGTTGACCAAACCGTCCCCACAGATGACGTCGGTGCAATCCTCGTCGCAGGTCGGACTCGCGCCCGCTTCGTCGCAGAGCTCACCGGCCGTCGCGTTCGTCACGCCATCACCACACTGCGCCGCCGTGCAGTCGATGTTGCACGTCAGGGTCTCCCCGCCCTCGTCACAGTCCTCACCGGCCGCGGCGTTCGTGGTGAGGTCGCCGCACTCCGCGAGTGTGCAATCGGCATCGCAGGACGCCGACTCGCCGCCGTCGTCGCAGCTCTCGCCGAAGACGGGGTTGTAGTGGCCATCGCCGCACATTGGCGCCGTGCAATCGGCGTCGCAGGACGCGGAATCTCCCTGCGTGTCGCAGTCCTCGCCCGCGGCCGCATTGACGGTGCCGTCGCCGCAAACCACGGCGGTGCAGTCGGGGTCACAGGTTGGCGAAAGAGGCCCTTCATCACAGTCTTCGCCCGTCTCGGCGATCCCGTTTCCACAGAAGGAGATGAGCAGTGCATTCCTCATCGTGACCGCAGGTCCGCTCGCGTTCTGCCCTCCGACCCAAAAGAGGAATCCCGGCGTCGTCGCCGCGGACGCATTGGCTACGGTGTAGGTCGAGCCCGGGCCGAGAGGGGGCAGAAGTGGGCTCCACGACTGGCCCGCGTCATTGCTGGTGAAGAAGGAGAACGTGAGCCCGCCGCCCGCATCGAAGCCACCCATGACGAAGATCTGCGTCCCGTGGAGCGTGGTCGCCGCCCGCGTTCGTGGCCCCGGTAGCGGCGTCGTGTTCACCCAGGTGCTCGTTGTCGCATCGAAGCGCAGCACCGTGTCGAGGGCCTGCGTAGAGGAGTAGTTCTGTCGACCGCCGATGACGAGGAGCCGACCTGAAACGAACACCGAGCCATGCCCGAATCTGGAAGCCGGGAGACTCGGCATCGTCGTAAAGGTTCCGAGAACAGGATCGTAGACGTCGTAGCTCAGCTTCGCGGATTCGCCCCCCGTCACGTGGATGAGGCCCGCGTCGTCCGTGGCGGCCGCACATCCCCACCCCCGTGACTGGCTCGTTCCGACCGTCCACGTGTCCGTCAAGGGATGGTAGATCTGCGTGACCGACAAGTGAGACTGGTCGTACCCACCGAAGGTAATGATCCGGCCGTCCAGGGCCCGAGCACTACAATGCCCCCGGCTGGGGAAGGGCATCGGGGCAATGGTCGACGTGATCTGCGTCGTCGGATCGTAGACGTAGCTGACCGCGGTCGCCGTTCTCACATTGGGAGCATCCGCGTAGCCGCCGAATACGTAGATGCGGCCATCCAGGCCGGCCACCACGGTATGTTCGGCACGCGGCTCGGGCAAGACACCGACTGGAGCCGAGACCCAGCTGTGGGGCTGAGCCCACGCCGCGGCTGGGGCTACGAGGACGGTCAGTACGGCAAGCACCACGGAGGCGGCTGCGGCTCGCCCTGAGGTGCGGCGACGTCGGGTCACCAAGGCCACAAGGGCGAAGGTCCAAACCCAACCATACCTGCCGCTCTCGGAGCGCCCCCGCACGCTACATGCGCATCCGGCGTCAACGGACGGCACAGGCGCAGGCCCGGTATCACCGCCACCCATACCCTCTACCTCGACGGCGCACATCGTGTCGCAGCCGTCGCCGTTCTCGCGATTCCCATCATCGCAGGCCTCGCCGGCCAGCTCATTCAGCTGCCCATCACCACACGCCGCAAGAGAGCAGTCCGCATCGCAGTCCACCGTCCAGCCCGCCCCATCGCACGCCTCTCCCGCCGCCACATTCACCCGTCCATCGCCGCAAAGCACCTCGGTGCAATCCGCGTCACAAGTCGCAGTCTCGCCGCCGTGGTCACACACCTCGCCGGCCGCTTCGTTCCACACTCCATCCCCGCAACTGCGTAACGTGCAGTCCTCGTTGCACGTCGCCGATGGTCCCCCATCGTCACAGGTCTCCCCGGCTACGGTGTTGATGTGGCCGTCGCCACACACGGCGGGTGTGCAGTCGTCGTCGCAGTTCACGGTAGCCTGTCCGGCATCGCAGACTTCCCCGGCCAGCTTGTTGACCACCCCGTCCCCGCAAACCACGTCCGAGCAGTCCGCGTCGCAGCTCGCGGATGCCCCGGCCTCGTCACACGCCTCGCCGGCCGCCACGTTGAGCAAACCGTCGCCGCAAACGGCTGGGGTACAATCCTCATCGCAACTGGCCGAGGCTCCGCCGTCGTCGCACACCTCGCCGGCCGCTGCGTTGGCGAGCCCATCCCCGCACACGACCGCGGTGCAGTCCGCGTCACAGGTCGCGGTGGCTCCCATCTCGTCGCACGACTCGCCCGCAGTGAGATTGAGCTGACCGTCCCCGCAGATCGCGAGGGTGCAATCGGCGTTGCACGTGGCCGACTCTCCGGCGTCATCACAGTCCTCGCCATTGTCGACGCTGCCGTTCCCGCAGTGCGGCTGGAGCCAGAGGATTTGGTGCAGCGTTCCGCTGGGACTGCCACCAAACACGTGGATGGCACCGTTGGTGATGGCCGCGCACCCCTCTTCTACGCCCTGGAGCAGGAGCTGGGGACTGTAGGCCCAGTACTGTCCCACCACGTCGTACTCGAGGATCAAGTTGCTCTGTCCGAAGTCATACTGGTTTCCGATGAGATAGATCTTCACGCCATCGGTGACGCTGCCGAACCTCTTGTGCCGCCAAGGCAGGTTGGGTCCAGGCGACCAGGTGCCCAGCGAAGAATCCCAGACATCGAGGTACAGGTCAGCCGCATCAGGATGGGGCGGAAACTGGAAGGCGTCGCCCCCTGTTCCTCCCAAGGCATAAAGCTGCCCCCCGACGAAGACCGCCCCGTGGTCCCAGCGCTTGCGCAGCGTCGGTCCCGCAGTTACCCAGGTGTCCAACGCCGCATCGTAGATGAGGTGACGCTCGACGTAGGACTTCCCCATCACGTGGACGCGACCGTCAGGCCCCGTCGCCGCCGCGCAGGATTCGGGCATGTCCAGGTAAGACGACACGGCCCAACTGTCGAGCGTCGGATCGTAGCGCCGCACGCTTCGCTTCCCGACGTGGCCCTCACCCTCCCCCCCAAACACGACCATGGTCCCGTCCCCCGCCACTGCCCCGCATCCCTCATAGGTCGCGTTCGGCATCGGGGCCTTGGGCGTGTAGGTGTCGAGCACCGGGTCGTACACGATCGTCGTATCCAGCGGCGTCTTCCCGAAGATGAAGACCCGCCCATCACTGTGCGTGAGGCACACGCTCCCCGAGCGAGGGGACGGGAGTGGTGTGCCACCCTGCACGGAGAGGACTTGAGCCTTTCCGCTGCACGCCAGAAGACTGAACTCCAACGAGGCGACAACGTATGGTGCCCAGAAGAACCGCTTCACTACCAGGCCTCGCAGTCCTATTTGCCGAGGTAAAGCCAAGCAGACATTAAGGCGAATGCCGCCAAGAGTGCTGCCTCAATCAATAACTGGGGCACGCTAGTCTCTCGAAAGCTCCGTCGCTTCAACATGAGTCGTCGCCAACTAAACCTCTCGCTATTACCCATTCGCGTTAGATGTCGCCAGGCTGCGTAGGCCAGAAACGCTGCCGCTCCAATAGCAAACGCGAGAGCCATGAGGGCGTATCCGATCTGTGGGCTCATTCGTTCCTCATCGTGGGCGTGTTGCCGAGGCCCGACGCTATCGTGCTGCATTCACCCTCGAGATTAGGAGTCTTCTGAAAGAACTTCTTCGAAGAGCCGCCAAGGAAGCGCTCGAGCTTCTTGGGCATGTCACTAGTACCTGGTCGCAGGATGCCGCGCCCAACACGGCCTAGGATGCCACCAAGAAAGCCACCAAGAGCTCCCCAGCCAGCTCCCGCCGCAACAGCTCGATCGAGGGTGCGTTCGTCCGCCCCGATCCATTGGTTGAAGGCATTTACACTTGCCCCGGCTGCGGCCCCCGCGCCCATGACAACAATCAGGCCACCGGGCACCGTGGAGGCGGCACCACCTAAGGCCCCAACTCCGATGCTCGCGGCGTATTGAAGCCCGGAGATCTTGCCAGAACTGTACGCGGAGTAGTTGTTCCACGCCTGAAATCCTGCGCCGATAACCGCCCCAATGGCTGGTACTACCCATCGACCCTCGGGGTCAATTCGGTTAACGGGGTCGCTGCCAACGTACTCGTACAGGTTCGACTGCTTGCCCGCAAAGCCGACACGATCGGGGCTTGACCACCGTCCTGTCGACCAGTCCATGACACGTTCGCCGTATATGTTCTCACTGACGCCCTCTTCGCGGACGCCGCCCGCGAAGCCAAAGGGCTGGAAAGCCATCAGTCCCGCGACGAGTGTAGGTTCACCCCATACATCGTAGTCGATGCGCTGGGCGACGCTCGCGTCGTCCGTTCGCACGACCATCCGCACAGACCCCAGCTGATCGGTGATGAAGCGATAGGTGATGGCACCGGCGATCATGAACGACGGCACGTGGGCGCCTTCGGCGTACACAAACTGCTTGGTCACGTTGCCGGCTGCGTCTAGCTCGGCGACGGGGTTGAGCTGGTCTCGGTAGACCCAGTAGCGGGTATCGGGTGGGTTGATGCCGTCGTCGTAGGTGCGGCCTACGCGGCGACCTAGGCCGTCGATGGTGTAGGTGATGGTAGCGCCGGATGGGAGGGTGACCTTGCGTAGGTTGCCGAACAGGTCGTAGTCGTAGTGGGTTGCGGTGGGCCCGCTTCCCTTCTGCTTCAGCATGCCGTTGTCGTCGTAGACGTAGCTCTCCCCGTCGTAGGTCACGATACGATCGCGGTGGTCGTAGGTGCCGATGAGGGCGAGGGTGGCCAAGCTCGTGCCCTTGTGGGTGCGATTGCCGTTGGCGTCGTAGCCGTAGGCTTCGATGGGAGAGCAGGCAGGCGTGGCGTCCTTGCAGCTCTGGCCGGTGCCGTGCGCCACCTCGACGAGGCGTCCCTCGAGGTCGTAGGTGTAGCCCCAGCTCTCGATCCCACCGCTGGTGGTCTCGGTCTTGTAGGCGACGCGACCGAGGGGGTCTCGGTCGTAGACCACTTCGTAGATGAGGGTAGAGGTCGGCGTGGTGCTGCGTTCCGTGCGCATGCTCGTGACCTCACCGAAGGCGTTGTAGGCGTAGCTCGTCACCAGCTCGGTGGTGCCGGAACCCGAGCGCACCTCGGTGAGCAGTCCCGTGCTGGGGTCGCGGGTCATCACCACCCCGTCGGCGGGCTGTCCGGTGATGTGAGCCCCCGTGAGCAGGTCGTCGTCGTCGTAAGTGAAGTCGATCTGCGGCCCGGTGCCGACCTGCTCCGACGCGATGCGTAGGAAGTCGTCGTGGGTCCACGCGACCGTTTGGCTGACGGTGGGGCTCGCGAGGCTGAGGGTCGTCGACGTCATGAGGCTGCCATCGAAGCCAAACGCCACCGTGGTGCCCCCCGCCGTGATGTGTTGCAGCTTGCCCTGTTGTTCCCCGGTCGTGAAGTAGGCGAGGCCGAGGTCATCGCCCAAGGCGTCGCTCGGCGTCGACGCAGGCACATCGACCTCGTACAGCTGACCCAGCGCGTTGTACTTCCAGTCGATGGTGTCGCCGGACGGCATCGTCTTGTCGTCGAGACGTCGGTCGTCGTCGAACGTGTACACGCTATCCCGCGGGAGCGTGCCCACCGCCGGCGTCGTGTACGCGTCCATCAACATGAAGCGATCATAGCCCATCGTGTGCTGGTTGCTCGTGCCGCTCCCAGGCGGGTCGACGAGGTTCAGCTGACCGTCGTCGGTGTACCCGAACCCGATGACCTCGGTGCTGGGCAGCGTGCTCGTGAGAAGCTGATCTGCGGCGTCGTAGGCGTACTGCGTGATTTGTCCCAGGGGGTCGGTCACCTTCTGGAGACGACCGCTCGTATCGTATTCGAAGAAATACTTGCGCTCATCCGGCGTGCCCGGCGCGGCGATGACCTCCTTGAGGTACCCCGTGAGCAAGCCCGTGTCGTAGTAGGTATATTCGACGTCGGCGAGGCTGATGGTCCCCGCTGGCGCGAGCTCGCGCAGTACGCGCCCCGCCGCGTCTACCGTGCGTCGCAGCACCCGCCCCTCGGGGGTGGTGGTCTGTAGACATCGCTCGGTGAGTCCGCAGATGGACCCATCGAGGTCGAAGACCGTCGTGGACTGCCTGTCGGGGGTTCCGGTGGTGGTCGTGCCCACCCAGGTCTTTGCCGTGGTGGTGAGCTCATCGAAGGTGAGCGGGTTGCCGTCGTCGGTAGCCTCGACCGCCTCCTCGTCAGAAATCACCGTGAGGGTCTTCCCGCCCGTTTGCTTGGACTTGTAGACGACCGTCCTCTTGGGCGTGGCCATCTTGAGACGACCGGCAGTCGCGGGTTCGGTGCTCACGGATACCGACGAGGTATCGTTGCGCACCATGGTGCGGGTCCCGTCTTCATTGCGCGTGCTGACCACGTTGGTCCCGTCGGGCCGGGTCACCGTCCACGTCTGGAGCTCGGCCTGCGTTTGCTCGATGGAGT
>JAUHZF010000356.1 GCA_030426145.1 Polyangia bacterium | reverse complement strand
GGTCGATGTTCCAGCCAGAGTGGACGAGCTTTCCCGGGCGAAGGACGCCCACGAGCGGAGGGCCAGGAGGCGAGCGTGGCGATCGAGCTACCCCCGATGAAGATCCTCATCGTCGATGACGACCGAGCGATCTGTGACTACATGCAGACGCTGCTCGAGCGCAGCGGCTACCAGGTGAAGGCGATGAGCGACCCCACGGGGGTCAGCGCCGAGCTGAAGAAGAACGACTACCACCTGGTCATCCTCGACCTGATGATGCCCAAACGGGACGGCATCGAGGTGCTCCAGGAGATCCGCAAGCAGGACAAGGACATCGCGGTCGTCATCTTCACCGGCTACCCGAACCTCGACACCGCGGTGGCTTCGATGAAGCTCGACGCGGTCGACTACATCAAGAAGCCGTTCAACGTCGACGAGTTCGATGCGGTCATCGAGCGCGTGATGCGCAAGAAGGGCCTCAGCCTCACCCCCGAGGAGGAGCTCCACAAGGTCATCGGCGAGACCATCCGCACCTTCCGGAAGGACAAGAGCCTCACCCTGCGCCAGATGGCGCGGCGTACGGGGTTGTCCGTGTCGCTTCTCTCCCAGATCGAGCGCGCGGAGACGAGCGCTTCCATCTCTTCGCTCTACAAGATCTCCGTCGGCCTCGGGGTCAAGGTTCGCGACCTCTTCGGCAACTACTGAGTCATGGACGACATCGCGATCGCGACCGAGCGTCGGGACGAGGCACCCTGCACGCCGCTCGAGGCGATGGCACGGCTGCGTGCGCAGACGCCTGGTCGCGGCCACTTCTTGTTCGAGGCGATCGAACCCGACGATGCGGCGCATCGCTACTCCATCGTCGGGTACCGGGTGCGCAAGGGGGAGATGATCCCGCCGTGGTCGGACTGGCTGGGGGCCTTTGGCGAGATCGAGGCCTTGGCCGAGGCCGAGGGCGCGACCGAAGCCGAGCGACTCGCCGCGGGGCTGGCGCGCGCCCACGTGGGTGCTTTCACCGTCACCAGCCCGCTGATGCGGCTCGAGATCCCGGTGCCCAAGGATGCGGGGGCCTCGACCCTCATGGTGGGCGCTACCGTGCTCGTCTTCGATCACGCCGACGGCTCGATGACGGCCGCTGGCCCGGCCAAGGGCAACCTCGTGCCGCGCATCCTCTACGAGCTCGAGCACGGGACGTCGCCCCCCGCGTTGCCCGCTTCCGGACCCGAGACCCCAGCGGGGCTGCAGCTCGTGCCCGACGCCGACAAGCTGGCCGCGCGCTGCAAGCGGGCTTTGGGCATGCTCGACGAAGACGATCTGCCCGAGCTGGTCCTCGCCCGCACGTGCACAGCACCGCGGGCCGGGGTCGATCCGTTCGACATCTACCGTGCCTGGCGCGAGACCACGGATGCGCCCGCCGGCTACTACTTGGACTTTGGCCACACGCCGATGCAGGGCTCGGTGCAGGTGCTCGGGGTCGGCCACACCATGCTTCACAGCCGAAGACCCGGCCAGGGAGGCCCGAGCTGGAGCGAGGCCTTTGCGGCGTCGCTTCCGCACGACAGCTGCACCGGCAGTCGCGATCCGCTCGCGCTGCGCGTCATCGCCAAACTCGAAGATCAGAGCCGTGAGATCCATGGCGGAGCGGTGGCCTACGTCGCCCCGGGCGGGGTCGCGAGCGGCTTGCTCGCCGACCAGGTCGTGCACATCGTGGACGACCTCTGTATCTTCTCCGGCCACGTGGCCCTGGGGTTGGAGACCGACCCGTCTGAGGCCATCGCCGCGTCCGATGCCCACATGGCGTCTGCGCTCGCCGCGTTCGCTCGCCTACGTCATTTGTCGTAGCTCCAAGAAGAAGCGGTCGTGCTAGCGATGTGGCCATGAAGCGCGCCATCGTCTCGCTGACCCTGCTGTACGGCTGTGCGAGCCCACCTCCGCTCCCCGCTCCCCGCGTCGTACCGCTCCCGCCCCCGGTCGCTCCGGCGCCGCCGCCGGCACCGGTGTGGCCGGCGGCGTCGTACGTGGTCGAACCGGTATCGGGGCTCGGGCTCTTCCCCGAGGAGCAGCGCGCGGCCCAGCAGATCATCGCGCGGTGGGCCATGGCCCGAGGGATCACGGTAACACCGGTCGACGCCATCGAGGCCCGGCTCGACAACCATGGTCGCGGCTTGGCTGCGGACGGACAGCGCTGCGGAAAACCGCTCTACCGCACCGAGGCGAGGACCCGCTACGCCTCGGAGCTCGGCATCGTCGGAAGCATCTCGAGCTCGGTCTACTGCGGCGACGAAGGCTGCTTTCTCAGCGTGCGTCACGTGGAGGGGATCGGGCGCGAGGCGAAGACGGGGCGACGCTGGATCACCCCCTTCGAAGCGGAGGTTGGCCTCGAGGCACTCGCCGCGCGCCTCACCATCGAGTCGGACGCGGATGGTCGAGGTGGACTACTCGGCGTGCTCGGCGACCTCGCGAAGGGTGGGAAGGTCGAAGCGCGGCCCGAACGATTGGTGGTGCGCGCGTGGCGCGCCCGGGCCGACGAAGACCGCAAAGAGCTCACCGTCACGCTCTCGGACCCCGCGGTCGTGCAGCAGTGTCTTCCTCCAGATGGAAGCACCACCGTTGTCGTGGGCATCGGCGGGGACGGAAAGCCGAACCGCTGCGCGCCCACCTCGCATCGCCGGGACCCCGCTCGTTGCGTGTGCGAGGCGCTGACGTCGCAGGTCGGTTTGGGTCTGCCCGCCAATGCCCGCATCTCCGTCTCGGCCCGTCACGAGTCGGGCGACACCATCTCCGCCGACGGCAAACACGTCGTGCGCGCCTACGCCCAGACCTACATCAAACGCGACCCCGAAGACGCGATGCGTCGCCTGCCCAGTGTCTCCCACGCGTCGATCGAGTCGTGGGACCCACCGCGCTCCGCGAGCATCGAACGCTGCTTCGTCGAGCGGGCCGAGAACGCGAGCTTCAGCGTCCTCGTCGACACCTTCTTCGGGGAGCGTGGAGAGGTGCGCTCCGTTGCGATTCACAAGGGGGAAGAGCTGCTCTCGCCGTCCGAGGTCGCTTGCCTGAAGCAGACCTTTCGCGGGGCGACCGTGCCGTGCCCCGGCGCGCCTCGAACCGGCGCGCGCGCTTCAGTCGGCGTCGACGTGAAGACGATCGGTGAGCCCCGGCCTTCGCTCTCCGACATGTTGGGCAAGCCCCCCGAGGGCGTGCTGCCCACGAAGCCGAAGAAGGACTGAGTCATGTAGGGTGTTGTCGCAAGAGCCATGAAGGTAGGCGCGATGTCGCACCTGGCCCGTCCGCATCCTGTGCGAGAACCCCGCAACGATTTCATAGCGCGCGACTGGATTTTTGCGCGTGACGGCTCAGATTGGCGTCAGACGCGATACACGAGCCGGCATCGGAATTGCAGTTGATCGGGGGGGGCGCTGTCCCGTGGGGGCGGTGACGCGGCCCGTGAGGTTGAAGAGTATGCGACGAGCCGGTGCGATGAAGAGTCTGATATCCGTGTGCGGCATGGTGGGCGCAGCCGCGCTCGCCGTGGGCGCCTGCAGCGGCGACCGCATGCCGAACGACTTCGGCACCGGAGCGAACGATGCGGTCGGCAGCACGGGCACCGGTGGAGATGACAGCGGCAGCTGCGACGCCGGCGACGTTCGCGAGTGCACCGTGCACATCAACGACAACAACTGCTTCGTCGGGGAACAGAGCTGCCAGGCGGGCGCCTGGGGACCTTGTGTCGAGTCGGAAGGCCTTGGTCAAAAGTCGCTGGGGGCGCCCGCCGCTTGCACCGGCAATCCGTGTAACCCCGTCTGCCAGCTCTTCGATGAAGACCCGAGCCCCGACCTCGAAGCCGCCGGCTCCCCCCCGCCCGCGAACGCCGCCGGGACCACGAGCGACGTGCCTTCCAGCATCGCAAACGCTTGCCTCAGCGACACGACCACGGCGTGTGGAGGCAACTGCGATACCGTGCCCGGCATGTGCCAGCTCGACACGCGCTGTGTCGGTGGCACGGTGTGCACGCCTTGGCTCGACAGCGAGTACGACATGGCGGCAGGTGGCCTCGACCTCACCATCAAGGTGGGCTGCGTTTCGGACGAGGTCACCGTTTGCAACCGCGGTGACACCGCCGGCGGCATGGGCAAGGGGATCAGCGTCTGGAACCCGGTCGCAGATTTGTGCGGCTCGGCTCCTTGTGACCCCGGCCTGACCACCGGCATGAGTGGGGTGGCAGGGCTCATCAACACCTGCACCATCCCGAGTGACATCGCCCCGGGCACCTGCTTGCCCGTCGCCTGTCCCGTGAACGGCAACGCGTCGGTCATGTACCACGTCAATGGTTGTGACGAGTTCCCGGCCACGTGCGGGGGCGAGGTCGACGACACCAACAACTGGGGCTACTTCCAGAACTCGATCTCGTGCTCTTGCACCGCGAACACGACCCAGTCGTCGCTGCAGGACGTCACGATGTACATGATGCTCGACAACTCGATCTCGATGTCGAGCAGCGGGATTTGGGACCCGGCGAAGACGGCAGTCCAAGGCTTCATCACCGACCCCGGCTCCGACACCATCAACTTCGCCTTCCGCATGTACGGCGACTACCCGGCAGCGGGCTGCAACAACAGCACCTGCAACAGCGTCGCCTGCGAGACGGTGACGTTCGGCGGCCCCAAGTTGCTGTCGGATGCGACGTACGAGTCGCAGCTCACAGGTTACATCGGGCCGGCAGGAACCATCGGAATGACGCCCCATTCTGCGGTTCTCCCCGGCATGGCGGCTTGGGGCTCGGCCTGGGCCACGGCCAACCCGACCGACCTGACCGTGTTGGTCTACATCACCGACGGCGGCACCCTCGGTGAGTGCTCGGGCGGCTACAACGGTGGCAACGCGGCCGCCGTCGTGGCGCCCATCGGCACCCTCTACGCCACGGATGGTGTGCCGACCTACGCGGTCGCGCTTCCCGGTGCCGACCTCACGCTGCTCAACGAGATCGCGAGCCAAGGCGGGACCACACTTCTCGACCTCACGGGCTCGAGCGACGTCGCGACCGACCTCACCCTTGCCCTGCAGGACATTCAGGGCTCGCTCCTGTCGTGCACCATCCCCATTCCCAACGCGGGGACCGTCGATCCCGTAAGCCTCACCGCGGAGTTCAACCCCACCAGCGGGCCCAACATCACGCTCACCAGGGTTGCCAATGCTGGCGCCTGCACCGGTGCTGACGACGAGTACTACCTCGTGCCCGACGCGGTGAACCCCACCGACGTCGAGCTGTGCAGCGACACCTGCGACACCGCGCGCGGTGACGTGGGGAGCGCGGTCGAGTTCACCGGTGGCTGTGCCGGGGGCTACACCGCACAGTCGCACGTCTTCACCTACACGGGCGACTGCAGCGGCTATCCGTCGGGCTCATCACCCTTCTGGGACTTCCTCAGCTACGACACGACGATGGTCGGCGACGCCACCGTGGCGTGGGCGATCAGCACCTCCAACGTCGACGAAGCCACGGCCGCGACGGGGCCCTGGACGACGGTCGCCACGTCCACCTTCGCGAGCCCGGATGCCTTGCCGAGTAGCCCGGTCGATCTGCGGGCGGCCCTCAGCGTTGCCGAGGCGCAGGCGCCCCACGTGGCCCTACGCATCACGGTAAATCCGACCTCCTCGGGAGCTGACACCCCACTCGTGCTCGATTGGGATCTACAATACAGCTGTGAGTATAACGAGTGAGCTCGGCTGGATCGTCGTCTCGAGCGCCCTCCTCGTGGGCGCCTGCGCCGATGAAGAAAGCCGGTCCCCCGTCGCCCTGACCACCGGGGCCGGCGCCAACACCAGCACGACGGTCGGCGTCGGGGGCGGTGGCGGTGTGGTCAACGGCGGATGCGAACTCGGCGACGTGCGCGAGTGTAAGGTCGAGCTCAACGAGAACAACTGCTTCATTGGCGAGCAACACTGCGACAACGGCTTCTGGGGGCCCTGCGACGACCCTCGAGAAACCGCAGATTGAACGCCACGGCGCCAGACATGGCGTAAACTGGAAGACCATGCGTTCTTTGCGTGCCGGGCTCGCCGGCTCCACCTTGTTCTTCGGATGGGTCCTATGGGGCGCCACGGGTTGCGGCGACGACGACCCCAATGTCGGCGGTAGCGGTCCGGGCGTCACGACGGGCGTGACGACAGGCACCACCACCTCGACCGGAACCGGCGGGACCGGCGCCGGCGGCGCCAATCAAGGGGGCATGATCCCCGACACGCCTTGCGAAGACCCCGCCGTCGCATCGGCCGAGGTCTATCCCGCGGGCACGAACCTGCGCCTCACCCAGCTGAAGGCGGCAGGGAACCGTTGGGTCGCCGCGGGCGTGGATGGGTATGTCCGCTTCGACCTCGACGGCAGCAATGCCGACACCATGCCGACGGCCCTGTCCTCGAGCCGCCACGTCCTCGGCGACGAACCCAATGGGGCCGTGGGCTACGCCTCCAGCGGCGCGAGCTACGTGGGCTACCAACGCCTCGGTGAGAACGGCCCCATCTCCGGTCCGCGCTCGTTGTCGATGGATGCGGCAGCCGGCCTCACGGTGGGCGCCGCAGGAGCCGACGCGATCACGGTATGGGCCGACAACACCGCCCTCTACGGGCGCACCGTCGACGCGACAGGGTTCCTCGCGGGCGACGCCTTCCTCGTCACCGCTGGGGCCTATGCCACCACCGTGCGGCTGCTCGCCGTCAGTGGCGCGAGCGAGATGGCCCTTTTCTGGTACGGAGCACCCAATCAAGGCGGGGCTCAGAGCCAGTTTCTGCGCCTCGATGCCGATGGTGTCATCGGAGAGAAGAACGTGTTCTACACAACCCCGTCTCAGCACGATCTCGTTCAGGTGACGGCGGTAACCGGCGGCTACATGGCGCTCATCTTCGACGCCGACGCCACGCCCCGCCTTCTTCGTCTCGATGAGAACGCCAACATGGTCGCTTCGTCTGGTGGCTTGGCGGGCGTGAGCTTGGTGCACGGTGTCGCCGCCCAAGGCGACCGCATCGCGGTCACCGCGCGGCGGCAGACCGGAGAGCCCGAGCTGCGCGTCTTCGACCTCGACCTCGAGCCTCAGGCTCCTTGGGTCTGCCTCGACACGGGGCACGATGCGGCCGTACCCGTGGCCGTTACCGCCGACGGCACGGGCTACGCCGCCATCTATCAAACGGCCGACGGTGCGACCATGCTCTCCCGCGTGGACGCCCTCGGAACTGGTGCGCCCTGAAGGTCAAGGCGCCGACTGCACGCGACACTTGCTGCTGCGGCACACGTAGCCCGCGGGGCAGGCTTCGGGACTCGAGCAGCTCATGGTGCAGTAGCTCGGCACCGTCTCCAGGTCGGCGTCGGTGTCGATGCACTCTTCAGCACAGACGAAGCTCGTCGAGAGCAGTCCACCCATGACGCACGGCTCGCCGAAGCTCGCGCGGCACCAGCCTTGCCAGCCGCAGCTGCCGCTTCGGCATTGTTCGTTCTCGACGCAGGCGAGGCGGCAGATGCCGTCATCGGCGCAGGCTTCGTCGTCGTCGCAATCGTCGTTGCTGCTGCAGCGCTGGCTGGGAGGACAACGGGTGGCGGTACAAGCGACGCAGGCGGTGTTCACCCCGCAGACCTCACCGTCATCGCAGTGCTCGTCCCGCGTGCAGAGCTCGTCGTCGATCTCGTAGCTGCAGGCGGCCGCAACCAGGAGCATGAGCCAGAGCAGGCTGCGTTTCACCACCGCCACGTCAGGCCTCCGCTGTTGATGGCGATGCCCCCGTCTTCGGGGGCGGTGAGGTCGACGATGACCCCGGCTGCGAGCAGGATGGCGCTGCTGAGCCCGAGGCCGAGCGTGGCCTGCGAGAGGCGATTGTGCAGCGCGACGTCGTCTTCGAGCGCGCGCGGACACCGGTCGTCGAAGCAGAGCTCGGAGAAGTTGCCGTGGTGAACGAGGGCCGCGATGCCCACCCCGAGCGTGGCGAGCCCGGCTGCACCCCCGATGCCTACGAGCACCCATCCCGTCGTTTCTTGCGTGCTCGGGGCACGTTCGGGCGTGGGGGGGCGCTTCGGAACGATGGGCGCCGGGGTGGGGGGCGGGGGCGGGACAGGGAACGCGAGCCGCGTGGCGACCTGCTTGTTGCGGGCGACCGCCTGCACCTGCGCGTGGGCGCTGTGCGCGCCCCATTGACCGGCCACGGCGTGGTTGCCGGGGTCGACGAGGAGGGGGCGACTCTGCCAGCCCGGCACGAGCTGACCGTCGATCCAGAGGCTGACCTGTTGGGGAGGAGCCGGGCCGACGTCGATGGCGAGCTCGGGCGTGACCTCCGCCAGCTGAGTGCGTTCGAGCTCGGCCTCCTTGCGAGCCCGCGCCCACGCCTCGGGAGCGTCTTCTGGAGGAGGCTCACGCAGGATGGTGTCGTAGCGCCCGAGCGCCGCCACCCATCGGCCTCGCCGGCGCTCGATGCGCGCCATGTAGAGGACGAAGACAGGAGAGTGAACGAGAGATTCTGCGTTCTGGAACTTGTCGAAGGCGTCTTCGAACCGCTGTGCGTTGTAGAGCTCGATGCCCTTGCGCCCCATCTCGAGCGCGAGCTCGCGCTGGGTGTCGGACGGCTCTTGGGCCTGCGCGGCGCCGGCTCCGAATGCGAGGGTACCCGCGAGGACCGCAGCGGCGAGCAGGTGGTGCATGGTCATCACCCTTCCTCGCCGGCCGTGAGCACCCAACGCGTGAGCTCGGCGCGGGTGTGGATGCGGAGCTTTTGGTACACGTTCGAGAGGTGCTTGCCCACGGTCCGGGAACTGATGTCGAGATGCGCGGCGACGCCGTCGTTGCTGTAGCCCTCGGCCACCAGCCGCGCCACCTCCCGCTCGCGCTTGGTGAGGGGCGAGTCGGGAGTCGGGAATGGCGTGACGAGGGCCGACTTCTGCCGCAGCTCTTCCGCCGTGCGGAGGCCGAAGCGCAGCTCGACCTCACCCACGCGGATCCGGTCTCCTTCGCGCAGGGCCGTGCGTGTGATGGGACCGTCGTTGACGAAGGTCCCATTCGTCGAATCGAGGTCGGTCAGGGTGACGACCTCGTACTCGTCGACGAAGATCTCCGCATGCCGGCGCGAGACGCCTTCTTCGTCGAGGCACAGCTCGAGCGATGCCTCGCGCCCGATACGGTTGGGGCCCGGCTCGAGGGCGAGACGCTGTCCGGCACGTGCCCCGCTCACGATCTCGATGCAGGGCCGGCGCGGCGGCGGAGGCGGTCGGTCCCGCTGGATTCGCGTGGTTCCTTGGCTCATCGCGACGGTGGTTAGATCCCGAACTCGTTCTCGGCGGGCGCAGGCGCGGGCACCACGGGGCGTGGGCGACCGACCGGCTCGGTGACGACGCGTGGGGCAGCGGCTGGTCGCTGCGCTGGCGGTGGCGGGCTCGGCTTCGTCTCGGCGGGCTCGACGGGGACCGCGGGCTCGACCTCGCGCTCCGCTGCGCTCTCTGTTCGAGGCTCGCTCGCCGGCGCTTCGAGGGCGGTGAGCGCCGCCCCGAAGGAGCTGGCCCACTGGGCATCGCGCTCGCGCATGAGTCCCCAGCCCGCGAGTGCCATCATCGCCAGCGCGGCGACGAGCGCTCCGTAGCGGCGGTTGGTCGGCTTCAGGGGGAGCGACACGGCCGTGCCGTCGTCGATGGCGAGCTCGGCGGTTTCTGCAGCGGCTACGGGGGTGATGCGGGTGGTGGGGGCGGCTTCGGCAGCGGGGGCACGGCCGGCGACGGCGTCGGCGAAGGCCGCCCGAAACGAGGCCGCATCGGCAAAGCGACGGTCGGGGTCGCGTCGCAGCGCGCGGAGGAAGAACTCGTCGATGCTGGGCGCGAGGCCGGGCCGAAGGGAGGACGGCGCAGGCACGGGCCGCTTCACGAT
>JAUHZF010000355.1 GCA_030426145.1 Polyangia bacterium | reverse complement strand
CCGAAGTCGAGCACCTTGACGGTGTCGGGCACGCCAGCCCGCTGGCAGAGCATGAGGTTGGCTGGCTTGACGTCGCGGTGGACGAGCCCTCGTTCGTGGGCCTCGGCCAAGGCCGCGGCCGATTGCCGAAGGATGTGGACGACGCGCTCTTGGGGCACCGGGCCATCTTCGTCCACCAGCTCCGCCAAGGTCACCCCATCCACCAGCTCCATGGCGTAGTAGAAGGTCCCCTCAGGAGTGCGCCCGTAATCGTAGATCATGACGCTGTTGGGATGCTCGAGGCGGCTGGTCTGAACCACCTCACGCTCGAACCGCGCCACGCTCTTTTCCCCGGCCCGTTCGCTAGGGAGCAGTTTGACCGCAGTAGGCCGGCGAAGAAGGACGTGGGTCGCTTGATAGACCTCGCCCATCCCGCCCTCCCCCAGCTTTCGACCGAGCTCGTACTGCCCCAAGCGCTGGGCCTTGCGCACTTCGCGGCGTAGCCCGTAGATCACTCGAGACGTGCTGGCGGTGGCCACGATGAAAGCCATCCCGATGAAGACCAGGCCGTCGATGGCGACGGGGTCCATCGTGCGAAGGGTGACCTGGTTGATGACCCCCCACAGCCCCATCGACCCCAGCCCAACGCCGATCGTGCGCAGCGTGCCACTGGGCACGAGAGAGGCGCGGGTGACGAGCAGCAGGAGTGTCCCCACCAAACTGAAGATGGCGTCGAAGGGAGGAAGGGTGGAACGGACGTAGGCGACGGCGATGGCGGAGTAGGTGGCGGCCAGGCCCAGCGTGACCACCCCCTCGCTCAAGATGAGCACGGGGAGCGTGGGGCGAAACCACTTGGTCCCCGCCCAGACGGCGAGGAGCACCAGTGTCACCCCATTCCGCAACGCCCAGGCCGTTGGGTGTTGGGCGAGCGAAGTTGCCTCGCCAAACAGCAGGGGGGAGATCAGGTCGTCATCGAGGTGCGCCATCACGTCGACGATGAGCAACACCTGGACGTACAGCCGCAGGCGGCTGCGCTGGTGTTCACCGTCGAGGGTCGAGCTGGAGGCGGGCATCCTAGGGCCGCCTATCACGGACGGCTCAGGGCTAGACGTTTTTCCCATGAAGTGATGGGCCCGGCTTCGAGCCCGATGGCGGCAAACGAACGGTTTCTTGCGCGAACGCGGAGCGAAAATACGCCGTTCGAGCGTTTCGGCCCGAGCTTCGACACGCGGGGGGCGAGCCAGTACGCGAGCCCCCCCACGGGATGGCGACGATTCTCTGGGGCTTGTGTAGCGTCGCAGACGAGCATGAGGCCCTACATCGTTCGGCAAGGAGAGCACCTGCTCGGCATCGCAGCGCGGCAGGGCTTCGACGCCGACGAGGTTTGGGAACACGAAGACAACCGCGAGCTCCGAGACACCCGGGCGAGCGGGCAGGTTCTGGCGCCCGGGGATGTTCTCTTCATTCCGGACGCCGAGGAAGCCGTGTGCGGTCTCGATCCCGAGACGCTGAATCGCTATCGGGCCCCGATGCCCCGCGCCGCATTGTGTATGCAGTTGCACGACGCCGGTGAGCCCCTCGCCCATGCGCGGTATCGCATCTCGGGCCTACGGGTTCCGGTGGAGGGCACGACCGATGGCGAGGGGCGTATCGAGGAGGAGGTTCCCGCCCACGTGGGTGAGCTGCAACTCGAGCTTCCCGATCGCGACGGCGAAGCGATGGTCCTGAGGCTTGGCCACTACGATCCCCCTCATACCGAAGCGGGGTTGAGGCAACGTCTCCGGGGGGCCGGAGCCCTCGGGGAGCTCGACGGGGTGGAGTACGACCTGCCGGGCATGCGCTCACGCGATGAAGAGCTCGAGGAGCTCGCCGAAGCGCTGAGGCGATTCCAGCGGGATCGAGACCTCGAGGAGACGGGCGAGGCCGACCGCGCCACACGCGACGCGCTGGAGGAGACGAGCGGTGACTAGGTGCTACAACGCATTCGGCGAAGTACCGCGTGAAGGTGAGCGAAGGCCGAGGCGGGGCCGGCGCAGCGTCGAGCTTCCGGTGGCCGGCGTGAACGACATGCTCGACCTCCAGATGAGCCAAGCCGTCCGTCCGGAGGCCTTGGTGCACTTCTTCCGCTATCGCGGAACGATGTACCAGTTTCGCGAGGCGGTGCGGAGCCTGTGCTCGCTGAACCGACGCCGAACCGCCGAAACACGCCGAGCGCAGGAGACCCTCACCCAGGCCCGCGCGGCCGGCAAGCTCGGCCAAATGCTGGGCACGTTCGCTCGCCTCGATCGCATTTCGCCCCCACGGTCCGATCGTGCCCCGCAAGGCTTTGTCGATCGCTGTCAGGGCCTCCTCGGGGAGGTGAACGACGCCGCGCTGCTCATCAACCCCCTGCCTCGCTCCAACCCAGGTCTCTACCGGCGGGTCGGAGAGGCGGCGACGCTGGTGCGCAATCTGATGCGAAGCGCCGAGCTCCGCACCGAGGTCGACGACATGGTTCAGGCCTTGAGCCGAGTGCGAGGCGGCTTGGTATGGGCCTCGTTGGCGCTCACGCGGGTGGTGGAGATCACCGAGCTCGCTCTGGCTGAGGTGGAGCAGACGCAGGTCCAAGAGCAGCTCGCGAGGGACCTGCAGGGGATCGTCGAGAGCGACCAGGACCACATCCTCAAGACCCTCAAGACCTACACGAGCAACACGGCCAAGGGGTTCAAGCTCGTCAGCCATGCGATGGGGGTGCTCGCTCGAGCACGGGTTCTGAGCCTCATCGACAACCCTACCGCGGCCGGTGTGCTCGGGCGGCAAAGCGTCACGTACTGGTGCAGTTGGCTCGACGGTCTGGACGCCGAAGACATCAACGCTCGTCTTCGGTCAGGACAAGAGGGCGCCGTGCGTGGCGTCGACAGCACGATTCGCCGACGCGTGCGCGAAGCCGGTGCGTCGGGCAGCAGCACCGTTTCCAAGATCGCCAAGGCGCTCGGCTATGTGCAAGCCCTCTTCGTGGTGGCGCGCTTCGCCGCGGGAGAGAACAGTCAGACCGGCCTGAGTGCCATTCAGGACACCCTCTCCACGGGGGCCGCATTCAACACGTTGGGGCAAGGCATGTTTACCCTGCTCGGAGGAGCCCAGCCGCTGACCACATCGGGGGTTGGTTTGGCCCGACTCTTCACGGCTACCGCCAACGTCCTCAAGACCGTGGGTACTGGCCTGTCGGTCGCGAGCGCCGTCGTCTCCATCTGCAGTGGGCTCGCCACCATCTCCGACGGTTGGCACGGAGGCACCAACGTCAACCTCTACGACGTGGGCAGTGGCGCACTACAGGTGTCTGCCGGCGTCTGCGTCATCGTGGGGGTTCTATGCACCAATCCAGTGTCCGCGGCAGCCGGGGTGGTGCTTGGCTTGCTCGCCGCAGGCGTGGCCGCGGCCGAGCCCGACGATGCATACGCCAAGCAGGTCATGGTCAGCCTCCTGGACAGCATCGAGGGACGCGGGGCGACCGCCGAGCGCATGGGGATCAACCGAACCCGCGTGCAACAACTGCTGAACTATGCGCGTGGTGTCGACTCGCAGGACCGCGGAATGGACGAGTTCTGGGACTACTGGGTGGTCCGCACCAGCCACACGCAACAACCGCATGCGGGCCCCATTTGTGATGCGTGGCGCGTCGTGCTCACCGAAGCCGGCTTCTCCGAGTCTGACGCGCGGATGCTCATCACGGTGTGACCATGGCTGAACCCCTTCAGATCACCCTCACCATGTTCGGGCTCGAGTCCCCCATCCCAGACTGGAGCGAGGCGCTGGGGTTGGCCTCAGCGATTGCCCACACGGCCGTCTCCGCCGCGATCGACCGCGAGGGGCAGACCTACAACGCCGTCGGCCTCGAAGGGGAGGAGGCCATCGACAGCCTGTACCACTTCGCGATCGACATCGTGGTCCCGGGGCATTCCGACCTGGAGGTCAAGGCGTTGGGGCACGAAGCGCGTCTCGACCTTCGAATCGGCGAGCGTGCCCGTGCCGTGCACGGAATCGTGACCGACGTCGAGGTGGTCGATAGCGTGAATCATGGGGGCGAGCTGGCCCTGGTGTATCGCATTCGGCTGGGGCCGCGCGCCCACCTGCTGACGCTACGAAGGACATCACGTGCGTTTCAGGGCGTCACCGTCAAGCACGTCATCGAGGAGCTCGTTCGGCCCTACCTGATCCCGGTGCACTTTCAACTTCGCACCGAGCTGCCAGAACGCCCCTACCTCTGCCAGGTGGATGAAACCGACTTCGATTTCATTCGCCGCATCGCGACCGACCACGGGATGTTCTTGCTGTTCGAACAACCGGCGTCATTCGAGGAGGCTGCCCTCGACGCGGGGCTGAACGCCGCCCTCGGCGCCATTTCCACGGGCCGGGTCGACGCGGGTGGTCTGTCCGCACTGTTCTCGGGCCGGCCGCGCGAGGTCATGATCTTCGGCGACCACGCTGCAGCCTACCCCTCGATGACGTACGACCACGGACACATCTCGGCTCGCCGGCTCATCGCTCGCGCGGCCGCAGCAGTGGTCAACTTGGGCAGTCCGGCGGTCACAGGTGCACTCCACGAGGCGGGCGCGGCCGGGGAGATCGTGCACGAGGGACTCACCGAGGCGGTCGGCGCTGGCCTTCATGCCCTGGAGGAAGCGCCACACCTTCGCTATCGCCTCGCGACAGGAGGAGGCGGGATCGACGAAAGGGTCGTCGAATCATTCAAGCGACGTCGCCGGCTTCGTCCCCGCGTCGCCACCTTGCGCGAGTACGACCCGCGTCGGCCCCACGCGACCGTGGACCACCACGCCGAGGCGCACCACGAAGGCATCGAAGGCATCGTGCACAGAGGCGTTGAGCTGCTCGGACAGGCACGCGGGGGCCACGGCGAGGCGGGCCGCGGCGGTGGTGCAACTCACGGCGCGGCGGGTCACGGGGGCGCAGGCCGCGGTCGCGAGGGTGGCGCATCGGACGCGACCGAGACCGACCAGCGCCATCACGACAAGTACGAGCACAAGCCGTACGAAGTTTTTGGGCATGCCGGCCACCAGCTTCACCCAGTATGGGAATACGACGAGCATCGCCCCGACCGAATGCTCCGCCACGAGCGTGCCGAGCACGACGTCGCGCATGCCGAGGGCCCGTGTCCGTGGTTCACGGCGGGCCATCGCTTCCATCTTGTCGAGCATCCCGTCGAGCGTCTCAATGGTGACTACGCTGCAATGCACGTGCGCCATCATGCCTCTCGGGTGGAAGGACACGGGCTGCACTACGAGAACCACGCCGAGTGCGTCGACGCTCACCACGCCCACCTGAGCGCATTCGCACGGCCGCATGTCAGCACGGTGATCACGGCCACCGTGGTCGGTGGGGGCGCAGTCGACACCGAGCGCATGGGCCAGGTCAAGGTGCGCTTTCACTGGGACCGGGCGCGGGGCCAAGGCGCGAGCTCTTGCTGGCTCCGGGTGATGCAGCCCTGGGCCGGCTCGGGCTGGGGCTTCCAGTTTCTGCCTCGGGTGGGTACCGAAGTCGTGGTGGGATTCGAGGCGGGGAATCCCGACCGACCGATGGTACTTGGCGGCGTTTACCACGCGGCGCAGCCGTGGCCCTTCCCTCTGCCGCCGAGCAGCACCAAGAGCGGCATCAAGACGCGGTCGATTCCCCACGGCGACAGCGGCAACGAGCTCTCGTTCGAAGACGAGAGCGACCGCGAGTTGTTCTACCTCCACGCAACGAAAGACCTGCAAGCCGAGGTCCGCCACGACCGACTCGTCTCCGTGGGCCACGACGACCGGCTGCACGTAACGGGCACGCGTCAGGTGAACATCGACGGCGCTTCGCAGGTCACGACCCAAGGTGAGAACGCAGTGCGCGCGGAAGGCGGTTACGCCGAATCGGTCAGCGGACGACGGCAGATCGCGGTCACCGGCACGAGCACGGTATCCGTAGACGGAGACCACCACCACCGCGTGACCGGACACGAGCGCACCGAGGTCGAAGGACGGCGCCAGGTGTCGGTGACCGGCGATGCCATCTTTCGAACCGCGGGCAACCAGGTCTTGGTGGTGGGCTCGTCCGATGCCCCACGCAGCATGGCTACCCATGTGGAGGGGTCCTGGCGGTCCCACGCGTCGAAGCGAATCGAGATCACCGCGGACGAGGAACTCGTTCTACGAGTGGGCTCCACCACCCTTCGCCTCTCGCCCGATCAGGCGGAGCTGTCTGCGGACTCCCTCGTCTTGCGCGGCGCCGGAGTTCGCGCGCTTCTCGCCGAGGAGAGCTGCAAGATCCTGGCGGACGACACCGTTCAGGTGAAGGCCCAAACGGTCTTGCTCAACGCGTCGGGGGCCGCGGTCGGCCTCACCTCCGAAGCCGCGATCGACGGGTCCCGCATTCTGTTGAACTCACCCGAGAACGCCGACGACGGCGTCGAAGAGACATCGCGGGAGCCCACGCTCATCGAGCTGACCGACGACCGCGGCGAACCCATCCCACACCAGGCGTATCGAATCGTGCTCGCCGATGGTCGTGAGATAGGCGGGACCCTCGACGAAAATGGGCGCGCCGAGCTCCATCTGACGGAGGGCGGCGACATCTTCTTCCCGGGTCTTCGGGACGTACAAGAGGCGTGACCCACTACACCCCGCTGAGCCATCCGTCGGCGTCCTGACCGATGGCACGCGACATGGCGCGCATCCGTAGGCGACCACATCGGCGAACGTGCAAGTTGAGGGCCCCGAGAGCGGGGAGGCCCCGCGCCACCCCTGCCGACTAGAAGAGCCGTGGCGCACCGCGATCGAGTGGCGCTCCCGCGTCGATCGCCTCGAGGGCGACCTCGTAGGCGTAGCGCAGGTCACCACTTGCCGGCACCGTTGCCAAGCGCGCGCTTACCAAGCGCGGGGTCTCGGGGTGTCGCGTGGCCACCCGCACGATGGCGTCGGACAGATGCGAGCTCAGAGAGCGGTCGTTGGCGCACCGTTCGGCGTGCGCGATCGCGATCTCGAGCTCCTTCGGGCCGCCGAAGCGGCCTACGGTCGCCACACCGTAGAGGTGCGCTGGCCAGCCTCCCGCCAACAGGCGCGCTACGTCGGCGCACAACGCAACGTCGCCTCGCTCATCGTCGCCCCGCTCATCGTTATGGGGGCCGCAGTGCCACATCACCGGACCGGCGTGCTGGGCGAGCTTCCACGCGACTCGGCGATCGTCGTGCGGGACGAGCAGAAGGTCGCGGGCTCGGCCCCACCACCGCCCGTCGGGCGGTTCGCAGGCTCGCGCCTGCTTCATCGCCTTGATCGCTCTGGCCGGTCCGCTCTTGGTGCGGAGTTTGGCCGGCGTGAACCACGACGCGGTCCGGTCGAAGAGCTCATCGTCCGGCGCGATCCAGGTCTTGGGGGCCGGTAGCGCGAACGCAGCCACATCCACGCACGCGGCCTGCGCTCGCTGCTCCCGGTACGCTCGGGCGAGCGCTTCATTCTCCGCGTCGATGTCGGCCTCGCTGAACCTCGACCGCGCGACAGAAGCCTCGAACTCGGCGAGGGTTTCAGCCAGCCCAGGGGCAAGCTCGGCTTCCGCGGCTTGCTCAGCGGCGGCACGCACCTCCGCCAGGCCACTTTCGCGCAGGTCGTCGCGGGTAGCCGCTTCGAAACGCGCCGAGCCGTCAGCGAGGTGTACGGCGATCACATCACCGTCATCGTCGAGCAGGGCCCGCCCGGCGGCGCCCTCGTCGGCGGCCGCCGCCACCGCACAGACCAGCTCCCGGCCGAGCGTACTCATGGCGCCGCCGTCGAACACGGCCACCATCCGCGCGGTTGTACCCTCCGCGGATACCTCGAGCCATGTAGGATCGGTGGCCTGCCAGGCTTCGATGGCGGCCGCGACGGTGCGCTTTGGCGTACGGCCCCTCAAGCGCGTCGGCCAGCCGCGGAGTCGCCCCGCGTTCAGCGTGGTCTGACGCCAGCGTTTCAACGCCGCCTTGCTCGCGAAGGCGAGCTCTGCCCAAGCGATGACGTCGTGCCCCATACCGTCGCTCTCGGTCGCCTAGCCGCCCTCGAGGGCCAACGCGCACAGGGCCCTTCCAGCTCGTTCGTTCATGGCTGCGAGGATGGCACGTCCGCTGCGGCCTTGTCGACAATCCCCCACCTCGCCAGCGCGAGGGGTACGCAGCCCTCCGCTGACGCGTGATGCGCCATGCAGGAGGGGTCGAAGTCGTACACCTCTCCTTCGCGCTCAGCCGCCCCAGATCGACTTGCGGGCCGCCATCATGCTCGCGTAGGTAGGTGTGATTCTCGTGATCGTGCTTGCGAAGCTGTTGCCCACACAATCGTCGGGAAAGCACGGCATCTGGGAGTAGACGCCGTAGGCCACCGGCGCGTTGAAGTTCAGTGGCGAATCGTAAGTGTAGAAGGCACTCCCGCTCATGCCGCGACTTCCATCGCAGCTCGCCGAAAGCTCTCGCGCCCAGCCCTTGGGACCGACGCTCCAGAACGAGCCGATCGAGCAGGAGCCACTCCCCCACAGGGCCGCGTTCCGCACCGGTCGGCTGAAGTCGAGGCAGAACGAGGGCCTGTCGGGCCGGCCCGGCTTGCAAGACGGGTACCCGCGCAAGAGATAGGACCAGGACATCATGTCGTTGTCGGAGGCACTACCAAACCCGAAGGCACCGGTAGCGGCCCCAACGTCCTGGTCGAGCTCGACGACGGCGATATCCCACTTATTGCAGGTGCCGCTATCCGCGGGAGGACCGCAGCGGCTGGGATCGGTGTAGCTCGACGGGGCCCATACGCTGACGACCTCGGCCGTTCCGTAGGGCTCGAGCTGCATCGGCCAAGTCGTATTGTCCGAGCGCGCACGGAAGGTGCTGCCCAGGCGCACGCCCTCCCCCCTATCGGCCACGCAGTGAGCGGCCGTCAGCACCGTTCGCCGGCCGATGAGCGTGCCCGTGCATCCCTCCCCCTTGGTGAAGTGCCCAATGGCGCGGTAGGGCCATGAATTGTGGGCCCAACCATCGGCGATACCTCGACGGGTACGATTGTCGATTCCGTCACTCCAGCCAGCGAGGGCGCCCGGGGGCAGGTCTGGGGTCATGGGAACGACACCGGGATCGCTCCTGTCCCGCGAGGTATCATCGGCCGCGGGGACCTCCGACCGAAACCCACGCGTTTCTCCTCGTGCGACCATGGCCGTGTAGAGGCGTTCGAGAGCTTCGGGCTGGAATGCGACGCGAAAGGCGCGCCGGTCCACGAGGTCATAGTAGGTCCAGCTCTCATCCGGCTCGTTCGAGTCCCGTGCCGAACGGTCGCCACGAAGCACCTCTTCTCCAAGCTCCGTGTCGGCGTCACTCGCGGGGAGAAAGACGGGGTGTTCCACCTCGGTCACGGCGGGAGGCTCGATGCCGAGCTCGTAGCCGATCCAATCGGAGGGTATGATGTCGGGCGAGGACGTCGGGGGCGCGACGTCGGGCCCCTCTGCGACGCAGGACGTCAGGCACAGGGACAAGGTGGCCATGGATAGCAGGCGACGTTTCATGCTCTACGAAGCTGCAATTCGAAGGCCAACAGAAAGGACGACGATCCAGCCCTCGGGGGCCCGGTGCAATACACCGCATTCCCCCAGCCACGCAACGTCGCGAACCAGCGCCGCCAGCGCTTTCGGTCTTGGGCTGCGAGCCCCAGGTAACGAAACCCGTCCGAAGCGCCACCTCGAGGTGTCACTCTCGAGGCCATTGGCCGCCTCAGAGACCGACGGGCACCAGGCCCCGCGGGGCTACGACGTTCAGCGAAGTGCAGAATCTCCGGCCGAAGCGGCGATGTCGATCTGGAGCAGGGTTGGCGATGGGTCGCCAACGATCTGACCGCCTTACGAGAGAGCTCATTCGAACGGCGCGTGGAGG
>JAUHZF010000028.1 GCA_030426145.1 Polyangia bacterium | reverse complement strand
GGCGAGAACAGACCGAGGGTGGCGCAGAACAGGCCGAGGGTGGCGCGACTGGCGACGAGCCCTTGGCGAGAACAGACCGAGGGTGGCGCAGCCGCTGGCGAGAACAGACCGAGGGTGGCGCCGAGCCGTGGTGGAGCCGGCGGTGGCGTGCCGTCAGCTTCGCAGGAGGCGCGGGAGGGCCATCGGCGTGTTGAAACGAGGCGCCTGCAGCGTGGGCCCGCGCGACAATCTCCGCCATGTCGTCGTTCAGTCGTTCGAGCATCGACCTAGCGAAGAAGCTCTGACGACCTGCTAAACTGTCGAGCATGTCGCGCGCGCTCCGCCTCGTGGTCTTCGCTTCGCTGTGGGGCGCATGCGTGGTCGAAGACCCCGAGCAGCGTCGCTTCGACGACGACGAGGGTTCTGGCGGGACCAGCGCGGTCTCGTCGAGCACGACCATCGGGAGCGGCGGCGCCACATCGGCCACCACCAGCACGTCGGCTGCCATCTCGACCACGGGCGTGACGACGTCGTCGAGCACGACCACTGGCGGCGGATGTAACGATCCCTTCCCGGAGCCCAACAACACCCAAGCCACCGCGCTCGATCTCGGCATCATCGACTCCTGCGACGGCTCCCAGCAGTCGGAAGACGGCGTGCTCAAGGGCAACGACATCGACTGGTTCCGCTACTACGTCGACGACGGCTTCTGCTTCGTGGACCCCCTGCGCCAGATCACGAGCGACGGACAGGCGCGGCTCTGCAAGTACTTCGAGTGCGACACCTCGCCTGCCACCACCACCGTGACCTGTCCCGCCGGCACGCAGGCCGACACGGCACCCCAGGGTCAACCCGGCTGCTGCGGGCTCACGATGTTCGAGCCCGAGATCAACTGCGGTGACACCTACGTGTGGGTCCGCATCGACAAACCGTCCGCGCAGACCTGCGTGTCGTACACCTTCACCTACCGCTTTTAGCCCCGCCGGGAATCGACCGCGCCCACGGTGGCGTTGGTCTTCTCCTATGGCGAAGCGATGGTGGATCGGGCTCTTGCTGCTGGTGTCTTGCGGGGGCGAAGAGCAAACCCCCATCCCGCAGGATGGCATTCCCGCGCCTCCCCCAAATCAAGAGCAACAGCCCGCCGTCGACTGGACGCCGACGCCCGACCGGCGGGGCTCGACCATTGCGCGCGACCCCAACGAGGCTCGGCTCTACGTCGCCGATGAGGACCACCACCGGCTCCGCATCGTCCCTCTCCCCCTCGAGACCGCCGCCACCGAGGTCGCCCTCCCTGGTCCGCCGGCCCAAGTGCTCGCCCTGCACGACCGCGTGCTCGTGACCGTGCGCGACCCCGGCGCCCTGCTCACCTACCAATGGTCCGACGGCGAGCTCGTCCTGCGCCAGACCGTCGACCTCCCCTCGGACGCTTGGGGTCTCGCCGTCACCGACGATGAGCGCACCGCCCTCGTGACCTCGGCCTGGGCCGGCAAGCTCAGCGCCATCGACCTCGCGGCCGGCACCGTGCGCTGGACGCATTCCGTCGCGCGTGAGCCGCGGGGCATCGTGGTTCGAGGTGAGCGCGCCTACGTCACCCACCTCGTCGGCACCGCCATCACCCGCGTCGACGGCCTCGACGCGGAGCCCCACATCACCCGCGTCGACCTGCCCGCCGGCGTGTTCAGCCAACCCCTGCCCGATACCTTCGGCGAAGGCGTCGACACCGCGCTCGGGGCTTCTCTCGCCTACGCGCCCACCCTCTCGCCCGACGGCGAGCGGCTCTTCGTTCCCCGGCATGCCCTGGGCGGTCTCGGCTGGGGCACCTGGTTCGGGCGTCCCACCGTCGACGTTCTGAACACCGGTGACGATACGCCCCTCGCCCCCGCCCGCACCCACCACGGCAAGGGCCGCCTCAATGACCTGCCCGACGGCGACATGGTCGAAGACCTGGGCCAATCCATCGCCATGCCGCGCCTCTGGACGGTGCAGCCGAGGGCGTCGATCTACCGCCAGCGCACCGACACGCTCCTGGTGGTGAGCGAAGGCGCGGGTTGGCTCACCGAGCTCGACGCGCACGCGCTCGATCCCTCCCTGCACCCCTTCTACCGCTACGAGCTCATCCACGACGGCGACGACGCCGACCGTTGCGGCGCCCCGAGCGGCGTCGCGCTCAGCCCCGACGAAGACGTCGCCTACGTGTGGTGCCGGACGACGGGCGAGGTCGCCGCAGTGCCACTCAAGGACGACGACTTCGCGGCCGGTCCCGACGGAGAGCCCGAGGCCCCGACCTACCTCACGGTGATCGAAGAAGAGCTGCCCGAGGCCATGGGACGACGCCTCTTCTACGATGCGCGCAGTGATGCCGAAGACAACCGCGGCGTGAGCGGTGGCCTCGGCTGCGCGGGCTGTCATCCCGACGGCCGCGACGACGGGCACGTGTGGCTCGAGTCCCCGCTCGGGGCACTGCATGGCGGGCAGGTCTCTTCCCGCTTCGAGTTCCCCAACCGCCCCATCCTCATGCCGCACATCGACGGCCATGCGCGTCAGACCCCGATGCTCGCCGGGCGCGTCGAGGCCGAGGGACCCTACGGTTGGCGGGGCGAAGACGAGACCTTGCCCGACCGCATTCGCCACGGCTTCGCGATCCATCGCTGGCGCGGCACCCACTCGACCGCCCGTGCCCCGATGCACGCCACGCTTCACGAAAACCAGGCCGAGGCCCTCGCCGCGTTCCTTCGCTCCATGCCCACTCCGGCGCCCGAGCGCCGACCGCTCACCGAAGAAGAACAACGAGGCCAGCGCCTCTTCGCCTCCGACGAAACCGGCTGCGCCAACTGCCATGCGGCCGAGGACGGCTTCAGCAATCGCCGCCGCTACGCGCTGCCCATCTCGCGTACCGACCGCGGCCGCGAAGAGTCCCCCAACTTCCGCGTACCCTCGCTGATGTTCGTCGGCCGCACTGCGCCCTACCTGCACGACGGTCGCTACGACGACCTCGCCTCGCTCATCGATCACATCGGCGACGACATGGGCAGCACGTCGTCCCTCGACGCATCCCAGCGCAGCGCGCTCGTCGCCTACCTGAACACCATCGGCACCGTCGAGGACGCACCCGCGACCCCGTCGCCGACCCAACCGCTGCCCTTCGCGCCACGAAAAACGCCCACGTCCGTCTCCACCCCTTCCCCCGAACCCTCCTCCTGGCCCACCGTGGTCACCCCCGAGCCAACGCGCGCCGAATGGGACGCGGCGCCCGCCATGGCGCTACGCCACATGCCCGATACCTGTCGTGCCTGGCGCGTGCGCGAGTGGGTGCAGATCCAATGCCGACCCGAGCTCTACAGCGTGGATGAGGTCGATCTGATGTGGCGCAATCAGAACCCCAACCCGTCCCGCACGGACCTCAACCCCCGCCCTGAAGGCGTGGTGCGCGTCGCCCTCGTGGCGGGCGCGCGCGACGACGTGCGCCTTCGCACCGAGCACCGCACGGGGTGGAACACCGAAGGGGTCGCCATCTTTCCCGTGCGGCCGGGCGACCGGCGCTTCTTCGAGATCGATCGCCAGGTGGTCCATCACATCTCCTGCTTCCGCTGGCGTGACTGGTTCCAGACCGCGACCTTCACCATCTCGGAGAGCTGGACCGGCGACGCGCCCGAGATCGTGGTCACGCGCTATGGCCGCCACCCGTCGACGGGACCCATCGTCGTCGGCCACAGTTGTGGCTAGGCGCCCAGCGCACAGATGTCGATGTTCTCGAGGGTGGTCTTCTTCGCTTCACCCCGGGCGGCGCGGATCATGGCGCGGCCCAGCTGAGGGGTGCTGGTCACGTAGGTCTTCCAGCCTTTGAGCAGCCCGTGAAAGGGCGCGGTGAGGGCATAGACGGCCCGATAGCTCGCCACGCCCGACCTCGCACCGCGCTCCGGGATGATGCCCGCGGGGCGGAAGTTGTAGACGGCCTCGAAGCCGACCTCGGCGAGCTTGTCCTCGGCCTCTGCCTTCACCCGCGCCCACATCTGGCGGCTGTCGCGGTTGGTGCCGGCCCCGGAGATGAAGCACACGACCATGCTGGGGTTCTGCGCCTTCAACACCTCGGCCGCGGCGAGGGTGAAGTCGACGGTGATCCTCCGGTACTTCTCTTCGCTCATGCCGCTGGAGGAGATCCCCAGGCACCACAGGCAGGCGTCGTAGCCGGTGAGGACGTCGGCGATGGAGGAGAAGTCGGTGAAGTCGTCGTGCTCGTGTTGCTCGAGCTTCGCGTGTTCGATGTCGACCTTGCGCCGGCCCACGGTGAGCACCTTCTCGATGTCGGGATCGTCGAGGCACTCCAGGAGGGTGCCGTAGCCGATCATGCCCGTGGCTCCGAAGAGGACGACCTTCATACGACCCCAGGGTGGGTCGGCCCATGGCGCCTGTCACTCGCCATTCGCGCCACACGTCATCATCGTCGGGGGGGCGGTTGGTACATCTGGGCGTGCAGCCTCACGCCGAAGCGGCGCTCGAAGGCCTCCTTGGCCGCGATGGATGCCTTCACCCCGCGCACCACGAGGGTGATCATGGCCACCACCGAGCCCACCACCACGATCCAGATCCACCACGTCGCGTAGGTCGCACCGTCGGACACGACTGCAAACACGAAGGCACCGGTGATGGCGGCGACGCCCATGAAGACGAGCGCCATCACACCACCAGGACCGAGGCGCACGCCCCGCACATCGATGTTGGCGGCGGTGTCTACGTTCGCCTGTGCCGCCATCGCTTCGTCGCGGCGCCCCACCGCCAGGTTTGCGTGGCCCTGCTCGAGCATGGCCTTGGCCGCCTCCGCCGTCTTGAGCCCGTGGGCACCGCAGTAGGCGCAGGTCCCGCCGGCCGTGCCTTGGTCGAAGGGCATCACGCCGCCGCAGCCCGAGCAGGTCGCCATGGCCACCGAGCCGAGCTCGAGGTCGCTCGGCTGCTCCATCACCCGCGCCCACGTGAGCCCCAGCGCGAGGTTCACCACGGCCGAGACCAGCACCAGCGGGATGGTCACCACCGGAGGCACCTTGGCCGCGATGCCCGAGACCCCGGCCACGAACCACCACGTGAGCAGTACGGCGAAGACCACCACCAGCACCACGATGACCCCGTTGTAGCGGGCGGCGCGGGCGTGCATCACGGCCCACCGCCGGGCCACGGCCTCCTTCTGCAAGAGCGCACGCTCAGCATCGGCTTGGGCGACTTCGCGCTGATGCGCGGGCCGGTCGAAGCGCAAGGCGACCCCACAGAAGCCGCATTGCGGCGCCCCGAACGGAACCCGACCTCCACATTGCGGGCACGACAGCGTCTGCGCTTCCTGCGTCACCACGGCATTGTACGCGCAGTCGAATGTCGGGCCGTGTGCTACAAGCTTCGCCATGCGACGTATGGGGGTCATCGCGCTCGGGCTCCTCGCGGCCTGTGGCGGCGCCGAAGCCGACGACACGAGCGGCGCGGCTGGCGTGGGTGGTGGGACCGCAACCAGCGGCAGCACGTCTTCTTCGTCGAGCACGGGCATGGGCGCGGGCGGCGAAGGCGGCGGCACCGCGGGTCCGCCCGACGGCAGCTGGGCGCGGCCTTTCGTCATCGACGCCCTCCCCTTCACCGACAGCGGAAGCACCCTCGACGCCGTGTCGAACGACGTCGACGCCTACTTCCCGTGCGCCCCCAACACCGTCGAAGCAGGACCCGAGGTCGTCTACCGACTCGACATCCCCGCCGCCGGGTGGCTGCGGGCCACGGTCGACGACGTGATGGGAGATGCCGTCGACATCGATCTGCACCTCCTGGTCGCCGACCATTGCATCACGCGGGACGACGTCATGCTCGGTGCCCCGGTGCAACCCGGTGTGCACTACCTCGTGCTCGATACCTGGCAGGACGCGGGCTACGCGGGGCCGTACCAGCTCGAGGTCGATCTCGTCACGGCCGCCGGCAGCGACTGTTTCGTCTCCCCCATCGAGTGCGACGGCATGCTCCCGCCCTTCGTCAATCTCGTCGAAATGGAGGCGCCGGGCGACGCCGGGTGTTTGCCAGGCATGGTGCGGGTCGACGACTTCTGCGTCGATCGCTACGAGGCGATGGTGGTCGAAGACACCGGCCAGGGCTACGTGCCGGTCTCGCCATTCGCCCACCCCGAAGACACCCAGGTGCTGGTTGCGCTCAGCGTGGAGGGCGTCACGCCCCAAGGCCACATCGATCAGCTTCAAGCCGCCGACGCCTGCAGCATGGCCGGCAAGCGCCTGTGCTCCAACACCGAGTGGCTACGGGCGTGCCGTGGCAGCACCAGCCAGACTTACCCCTACGGCAATGCCCTCGAGCCCGGCCGTTGCAACGACGACCGCGACTGTCACCCCGCCGTGCAGCTCTTCGAGAGCAGCGACAACTTCGTGTGGTCCTCCCTCGGTCACGCGTGCATCAGCCAGCTGCCCGAGGGACTCGCGGTCACGGGTGAATACAGCACCTGCACCACCGACGAAGGTGCGCTCGACATGATGGGCAACCTTCACGAGTGGACGTCCGATCCCGCCGGCACGTTCCGAGGTGGCTTCTACGTCGACACCGTCATCAATGGTGCGGGCTGCGGCTACGCGACCACGGCCCACGACGTGTATCACCACGACTACAGCACCGGCTTCCGGTGCTGCGCCGACGCGCTGTAGTCGCTCAAGGCAACGACAACGTCGGCTTCGCGCCTGTCGGCGCCTGAAGCCACTTCGACAGCTCCATCATCGGGATGAGGAGCTGCTTCAGCTCCTCGGTCGACTTCACGAAGGTGTCCCTTCGAAGCTGCACCTCGTCGCCGTGCACGTAGCCACCCTGACCGATGACGCGGATGAGATGATCGCGCAGGTAGGGATTGTCGCGAAGCGCGGCGAGCTCCGCGGTCGAGGCGTCGGCGAGGAAGACGTGTTGGTCGAAGTTGGGCACGCCGAGCGGGGTCGGCTTCTCGGCTTCGAGGGGGTCGTTGAAGGTGTCGCAAGGCGTCGTGCCATGCCGCCACGCCTTCAGCTCGCTGTCGTGGTCCCGGTTCGACACCTGGAGGTCCATGTACATGCGCGGGAGCTCACCGGGCCCATCGTCCCCCGCGTGAGGGCAGAGGGTCAGGGCCAAGCCCGCGACGTCACCGGTGGCCGTATCCATGAACTGCGGCGCGACGTGCTGCTTCAGACCCCAGATGCCCGCGAGCTCTTCGAGCGCTGGGTCCCACGCCGCCTCCGCGCGTCCCTTCTTCACGTGCCACCAGACCAGCGGGCCGAGGCCCGCCACCAGCGCGCCGGCCATGTAGACGAGGTTCGAATCGATGTTCATGCGCACGGCCAGGATGCCACCGCGAAGGCACCTGGTCTCCCTCCCTGGGGAGGTGCTCAGCGCATGCTCAGCCAAGCCTGAGGTTGGCCGACGAATCCATCATCGCGCCGCTTGAGCGGCGAAGGCGGCTTCGAGGCGCTTGCGGGCGTTGCGCCCCAGTACCTTGAGACAGGCATCGGCCTGCGGGTGGCCGTAGGCGCGACCGAGGTAGCGGTAGAGCGCGCGCCACGCGCGCAGCAGCGGATCGGCCATGCTCGGGGGCGCGACGATGTTGCGTGGCACCACGTTGAACACGGTGTCTTCGAGCTCCGTCGGGCCGAGGTGCGCGATGGTGACGCCGTGGGAACCCGCGGCCAGATCCATCAGCACCTGGCACGGCAGCACGGGGTCCTTCACCCGCTTGCCTTCGGGGGCTTCACTCAGCTCTTCGATGAGCTGGTCTTCGAGGGGCAGACGCTTGTCGGGGTCGCCCACGTCGGCGAGGGCGGCGAGCGCGGCCAGCGGGTTCTCGACCCGCGGCAGGTCTTCGGTCTCGTGCGGGGCGTAGAGCGTGACCGCCATCGGCCCGCGCGAGGTGCGCACGGTGAAGGTCTCCAAGAACGACGCGCCCCCGGTCATGAAGGCACCGCGCACCATCTCGGGCTTCTTGATGAGCAGGGTGATGGCGCGGAGGATGGCCTCGAGGGTGACGAGCTCGTCTTCGCTCGCACCCCGATGCGCGAGGTTGGCGTCGACGAACTCGGGCCACGGGTAAGCGTGGGCGTCGGCGACCTCCCAGCCGTGGCGGATGACCTCCTTGCGCAGCTCGAGGGGCAAGTCGGCGCCTCGTTCGAACAGCAGCGAGCCGTGAGGTGGCACGCGGTAGGGGCCACCCTGGGCCACTTCGACCGCGGCCGACAGGTAGTCGTCGAAGTGGTCGCAGTGCGAGAAGAGCAGCATCCCGCGCAGGGGGCCGCCCTGGCCGAGCACCGAGACCACCGCTTCTTGCAGGTAGAGCGCGCCACAGTGCACGCCGAGCGCGGCGCGGTTGCTGGGCAAAACCTCCCAGGGCTTCGCCTGGTAGAAGGCGGCGGCGGCGCCGAAGAACGACTGCACCGCGATCGGGGTCGCGACCCGCAGGTACGAAGGCTCCTGCTCCTCGCCGGCGAGCATGCGCTTGTTGATGGCCTCGAGCATGCGGTCGAGCTGCGGCGTGGGCGCGCAGATGACCTCGATGTCGGGGAAGGCGGTGCGGATGCTGTGGGCGATGGAGGGGCACGACACGGTGACGCGACGCGGCTTGCGGCTCGGCCCACGTCCCGGCTTGTCCATCGTGGCGCGAAGGTGGTCGGCCACCACGTCGAGCCCGCCGCCGTGACGGGGGATGGGCCGGGTGCCGAGGACCTCGCCGTCCTCCTGCGCCCAGATCAGCATGTCGGGTTGCTCATGACCCCCGTCCCCATCGAGAGGAGCGGGAAGTGTGAGCCGCGCCCCGAGCCAGGTCTCGTCCTCGAGCTCGGGTCCATCGTTCGACGCAGATTTTTTTCGCTGCGGCATCTGATCTGGGGCTACCGCACCCGGCGCCCCTTGTCACGCGACGGGCGCGCACCCCCGGCGCAGAACGCGCTACGCGCGAGGCGAGCATGGCCTTCCCCGGGTGGCCCCCCGTCCGGACCCCAACCCGGCAACCACGACGCCGCGGAGACGTGATGGTCCCTTCCCGGGGCGCACTGTAGGTCAGCGATGCCAACGTTGAGCCGACGCCACGAGTGCCCCGGCCCCGACCGTGAGAAGTCGTGGAAGCCCCGTTGAGCCGACGCCCCGTGACCGTCTGGCCCCGAACGTGAGGAGTCGTAGAAGCCCCGAGGTTGAGCCGACGCCATGTGTCCCCCCAGCCCTGAACGTGAGGAATCCTAACGTTCACCCCGTTTCACGACCGCCCCAGGGTCGGAACGTTAGCGTTCCTAACGTTCGCGCCCCGTTTCGTCCCCCACCTCGGCCCCCAGCGACCCTGACGTTTGATCCCGCCGATGCCCGCCCCCACCTCCTTGACGAGCGGGCCCCTCGGAGCGAAGGTCCCTCTGCCTGGAGGAGTGGCCGAGTGGTCGAAGGCAGCGGTTTTGAAAACCGCCGTAGGGGTGACTCTACCGGGGGTTCGAATCCCTCCTCCTCCGCCAGAATCATTCGGCTTCTTGGAAGAGTCCTCATTGGGCCCGAGACACGCGACGAAGGCTGTTACCAGCCTGTTACCAGAAGCATCCCAACTATCGCCGCGGACGACGCTCGCTGAAGGCCGCGATGGCCTCTCTGCACTCATCGTCGTCGGCGTGAGCGTAGCGTTGGGTCGTGGTCAGAACCTCGTGCCCAGCGAGGCGCTGGACCACCGGGGCGGAGGCGCCGTGGCGGAACAGTTTCGAGACGAAGAAGTGCCGCAGGTCGTGGAAGCGCCAGCCCTCGACCCCGGCTCGCTTGCAGGAGACCCGGAAGCCGTAGCGGAGCCCGTGCTCGGACCAAATGCGGCCTTCGCTGTTGGGCGCGACGGGACCCCACGGGGAGGTCATTTTCTTCTTTGCTTCGACCAGCGCCTCGTAGAGCTTCTCCGTGAGGGGGATGGTCCGCTCGTGCCCCGACTTCGGCGTACCGGTAACCCCGTGGGTGATCGCACGACGGATGGTGATCTCCCGAAGTTTGAGGTCAACGTCGGACCACTGGAGCCCGCGAATCTCCGACGACCGAAGCCCGGCATCTCGAGCGAGGAGCGCGGCGAGATAGAACGCGGGGTAGGCGACGCCGAGGATGGCCTCGGCGGTCTCCCAGCTCATCGACCGAACCACCGTTCTTCCCACGCGGGGAAGCGGCGGGAGGTGGGGCATGTGTTCCAGCCAACCTGCGTCGACCGCGGTGCGGAGGATGCGCCGGAGCACGACCAAGATGTTGCGGCGAGAGGAGGCCGACAATCCAGCCTCCACGAGCTCTGTGTCGAACTCGATGAAGAGCTTGCGGTTCAGGTCGGATAACGGCCGGTGAGCCAAGCGCGGCATCACGTAGGCATCGATGGTGACGTTGTACCCGCGCTGGGTGCTGGGCTTCTTCTTGGGAAGGTCGACCAGCTTGTAGTGTTCGACCGCGTCCCCAACCGTGATGGGGTTGTCGTCGTCACCCTTGTTCGAGTCCTCCAGCGTGCCCGTTGTCGCCAGCCGCACGAGGAGGCGTTGGGCTTCGGCGTTCGCGGCGGTACGGGTCTGCACCTGGGCATCCCGCCGGTACCGGAGGTTCCTCCCCTCAGGACTTCGGTACGGGATGTCAATGACCCAGCGCGTCGAGCCTCGACGCTTGACCTTACGGACGTAGTTCATGGCCGGCCTTTCCGGTCATTCCGCAGGGCTGCGTGACTCCCCGAGAGTAGCACTCTACCGGGGGGCCACGAGCCCCATCATGGATGGGGTCACACGCTCCAGCCGGGCCCGAGGTGGACCCGCCACAGGCGGCCGAATTTCCTCGCTCGAACGCCGTCGATGTTGGCCTCGACGGTGCCGTCCACGCCGACCTTGGCGTTGCGTTCGAGGGTGCGACGAAGGGCAGCCGCGGTCAGGCCCAGGGCTGTGGCAGCGGTGGGGAGAGGTAGCCACCTTGGAAGAGGACCGCTCACGGGACCTCCTCACCGTGATGAGGGCGGCAGTCGGCACCGCCTGACCAGTCCATAGTCTGTCCCAGTTTCGGCTGCGGGTGCCGGAGGAGGATGGTGCCGCCGGTGGCGCCGTCCTTCTGCGATGGTATCGACGGAGCGCCGTGGGGGTGCCCCCCCACCCCCCCGGGACTCCCGCTCTGGCCACGACCGCAGCCAGAACCACCACCCCCACCAGACCCACCCGACGAGGCCACGGTCCAAGTCATGGTCCCCGACACCAACCCAGCCGTGTCGATCCACCTCCCACCCACGGGACGCGTCCGGTACTTCTTGAAGAGGTTGCCCACCGCGCCGGTACTCCGAGCCGCAGCGGGGCCACGCTGCTGAATGACGACCGCCTCGAACGCGGCGAGAACGGCGGGCAAGCTCCCCATGGCGCGACGCCGGTCGATGAGCCTCAGCAGGTCATGCACGGTGATGCGTGGCTTGTGCTCCAGCCGCAGCGCTTCTGAGAGGCCCTCCACGAGAGCCGTGACCTGCTCCGTCTCCTCGTCGGCCTGGGCGACAACTGCAGCATTCGGGTCGTAGGGGTCGGCGAGACCAGCAAACACGATGGGGTTGCGGACAAAGTGAGACCACTCTTCGAACGAGCCCCAGGGTGGGAGACTCATGTCGGGCATTCCCGCAACGACCCACCGTCGGTGAAGGCAGAGGGCAGCCCAAACCAACGCATCGAGGCGCGCTCGAACGTAGCCGCTGAGATTCCGAATGCGCAGCCCTGCGCGCTGCTCCGGATGTTCGTCCAGGGTCTCCAGTCGGATGGGCAAGACTCGGCGCGCGGTGTCACGCGCTCGCAGCACGACGTTGTTCACGGTGACGGCCGTGACGAAGTCGATGGTGCCTTCGTACGTGGTGTTGGCTCCGAGCAGCCGGTCCTTCCACAAGCGCGTGGTCGCGACGATGTCGAGCACGCTGCTCCCCAGGCTGCCGACCACGTTGTCGAAGAGAACGGCCCGAGAACCATCTCTCGTGAGGCTGGTGATGACCTTGCGCTGCTCCTCGACGCGGGAGGCGAGCTTCTGCGGCGCAACGTCGACGCCCGTACCCATCCGCATTGCCATCTTTGCGAGCAGCGTCTTGCCAACGCCGGGAGCGTTGGCGTCGTAGACAAACAGGGGCATCGGTCCCGTGATGGCGTACTGCACGAAGAAGGTCAGCAAATGGGCGAGGAACCCCGACTTCGCCTGCTCGGACGAGAACGGAAAGTCCTGGATGATATCGAGCAGGAGCTTCTTTGCGGCGCATAGCTCCTCGAGACTCGGATCAGCGAAGTTGTCGTTCACGTTGACGCTGGGCAAGAGGAGCAGCTTCGTTGTCTCGTCGTACCCTGGGACCGAGAGCAGACTTCCATCCTGCCGGAGCACCGGAACCTCGACCACGGCACGAATGTCGTCCAACCCCGGCCACTCTCCGTGGGTTTGGATGGCTCGGACGATAGGCACGGGCGGTGCCACTTCCTGATGGGCCTCATCGCGCACCGTGTAGAAATAGATCCGGCGGCTCAGCTCCACGCGCGTCCGCGCTTCCGAGAGAGGGCGAAGCGACGCACTCCCGCTATGGCCAACAGCTGGTAGGACAAGCTCGCGGTTGTGTATGTAGATGCGGCTCGAGGGAAGCGCTGAGAGAACCTCCTCGAGGACGCGGTACTCATCGGGTCCCACTTGCACCAGCGCACGGCCGGACGCCTTGTGCTTGGCGTCCAGCGCTCGGTCGAGCTCGTCGTCGCTGAACACTCCGAAGAAGTCGGGCTGCTGCCGCATCGAGCACGACGTGTGCGAGCAGAACACCGTGCCGTGCAAGTTGTCGTCGAACAAGACGGTCGAGTTGTCTTGGTCGACCCCGGTGCTGTGACCGTCGCGAAATGGGCACACCACGTTGTACTTTGAAGGCTCTACACGGGCTCCGAGCCAGCCGCGCGACTGGAAGGCGAAGTAGAGGACTGAGTGCTCGTCGCGATATCCACTATGGGTATCGGAGGTTCGGCGTGCCTTGACGGTGGTGATGCGCGGCGCCTTCTTGCGGTACTTCTTTGCCAGCAACGTCTCGGCCTCTGCCTTGAGTGCGCTGGGGAACGTGGTGAGCGTCCAAACCCCGATGTCTTCAGGGTCACCGTGGGTGCCGAGGCTTTCCGGCTGGGCGGAGCCCGCCCTCGTCGCGTGCGGCAAGCGGAACAGGCGAGCCCAGTCCTTGCAGGCCATATCCGCCTTGAGATGGTGTTCGCGCAGGACGAGGCATGCGCAGATGTACAACATCTGCCATTCGCGTGCGTCGCTCTCCGAGCGGACGACGAGGGGCTGGTGGAGGCGGTAGATGAGACGAGCACCGCCTCGCGTCCAGTAGAAGAAGCCGCCAGGCAACACACTCAAGACCTGGCCGACCTTCGTCGAGGTCTCGGTCCGCCAGAGCATCGACGCAGCCTGCTTTGCTCGCTTCGACTTGGCGTCGTCCAAGTCGAAGACGAGCGCGGACATGGTCGCGTGCTCCCCCTGCCGCAGCGACTCCGTCTTGAGCCGGTACGGGACGGAGGGCTCGTACGGGGAGAAGTGGGCGTCGGTCGCATACACCGCTCTCAACCCGACGCCGAGGGCCACGATGTCTGCGTGGCTGGGCTTCGGATGAGCTGGGATCCGGTTGTGGGCGACGACGAGGACTGAGGGCTGGCTGCCGTTCTTCTTCGGGAGAGACGTCACCTCCTGACGAAACCGAATTCTGCCCCGGGCATGATCCCGGGTAATTCCACGCGATTATTCGGCGGCCTTGGTGACACAGCGGTGGAACCTTGCAAAGGCGGCGACCACCGCTGGTGGGTAACCCTCCGCTTCGAGGAAAAGCCGAAGCCTCCGTTCGGTGTCGGCCTCGGCCAGGTGCCCGCGCATTACGGCGTACTCAAGCTCCTGTATCGAGGTGATGGCCGACGCTGGGCGGGCATCATTACCTCGGAGAACGCGGGCGTTCGACTGGACGGTGGACCATCCGCTCAGGTCTTCGCCCAGCAATTGCTTGAAGAGCGGTTTGATTCTGCGAGTCACCTCACCGTGGAGCTCCCGTGTTGAGGAGTCATGGTGGTTTTCTTGCCAGGCGCTCAGCTCCTCGAGGTTGCGCTCGACCCACTCTCTGTCCACCGCCAATTCGGTGAGGCCCGCCGGTCGATGGAGGAGGTTCCATGCGTCCGTGGTTGTGGTCGATATCTTGTGCTGACGTTCTTCCGTGGGGAGCTGCAACAGTTGTTCCACGCGGTCCTGTACCTCCACGAGTACCCAAGCCACCAAAGCGTGACGCCGACGTCGCTCCTGGCTGCGGCTTCGCTTGAGGATTGCGACCGCCTGCTTTTCAAGCCATCCGTCATCGTCCAGCGCGTGGTTCAAATCCCCTGTTGGCGGGAATGCGTCCTCCGGTCCCTCCGTGGCGTGCCGATGCTCCCAGTCCAAGATGAAGGTTGTGATGGCGCGGAGTGCCTCGAGCAGTTCGTTGCGTGTCGGTGGCGCCATCCTGACGATGGAATGTCGGTCAACTCCGGGTGGCCAAGTTCCGTTCGCATCGCGTCCGAGCTCCCGTGCGTTCGGCGCGCGGGAGTAGTTCTAGAGTTCGGCCCAGAGCTTGAGGCCGATGTGCCTCTGCCCCAACTGAGGTGCGATCATCATGAAGGCCTTTTTCTCCATGGTCTCCGTACTCGGCCGGATGAGGACGTCGTCGGATAGAAAACCCGTGAGGAAGAGGACGAAGCCCGCCGCTTGGCCCAGCCCAGAGACCGTTAAGACCGAGGCCTCTGCGCCTTTGGCCTCAAGCGTGCTGATGGCCATCAGGGGCCCCACGATAGGCACGTATGCTGCGGCCCTTTCTCCCGCCGATCCATCGAAGAGCTGAACCGTCACCATTGTGGCCAACCACAACGTTCCCATCCCGACCGAGCCGGTGATGAGCCGCGCAAGGTTAAATCTTTTCTCTACCTCGTAACCGGGTGGGATACCCTCGTCCGGCTCCCAGTCGGAGATCACCGCCGGGCGGCACGGAGCGGGAAGGCGCAGCGCGGCGCAATACGGGCGTTCTGGAGCCTTTGCCGCTGACTTCGGCTCCGGGGTACTCGAACTCGAACGAAGTGAGGTGGACGCGGACGGCGATGGCACGGGTGGTCTTGCTGAGCCGGCTGTCACCGCACCGCCCGGCGGTGGCGGGTCGGTCGTAGCGGCCGACGCATGCCGGGTCGAAACGCTGAGCGCGATCGTCGCTAGCATGTAGCCGATCGCCACACACCACGAGGAGGGGGTACCGTGGGAGCCGATCATCAGAACGTTACTCGTAGACTCAACCCGCCGTCCCTTGGAGAAACGACTGGCGACAAGGACCAAGAGGTGTCTTCACCCTCATCGTAACTTCGGACGAGCACCGTCCTTGGGGCGGCAAGACCCGCAATGAGGAGGCCGAGCCCAACACTCTGAGCCGCCCCAGACAGCCCTAGGACGACGGCGACCGGTGGCAAGTCTGAAGTTCGGAGGGTCCCCATCGCGATGAACGGCCCCGCAACAGGGACGAAGAGTGGAGCGACCGCGCGTCGGTCATCCGCGTTCTTGGCCTGGCCGAACGGCGCGATGGTCGCCGCCGCGGTTACTCCATAAACAGCGCTCAGCGTCACTACCCCCGCATGAAGGTGAGCTTTCCGGAGGCGCTTCTCGAGTCGGTATCCAGGTGGTAGCTCCTCGTCTTCATCCCAGTCGTAGATGACGCGGGGCATGCAGACCTCACCAGCTTCCTCATCATCACGCGCATGACGAAGCCAGGACGGCATGCCATGTCCCTCGTACTGGCGCGGCAGATACGTGGCACGAGACGTTGAAGAGGTAGGGTTCTGCGACGGAGAAGCGGTTATCGGCGTTTCGGACTTCTCCCTCGCTGTCTGCGCTGAGGTGCTCGGCGCGACCAAGAGGCTGGCCATCAGTGTGGCAACGCCGACCCTGAACGTTGCTGGAGCGTTTTTCATTCGCAGAAAGAAGCGCCAGAGGGGCCAGCGAGCCTCATGCTTTCGTCATCCTGACGCACTTGCCTCGACGGCTTCACGACTCCCGATAGTACCTGATCAGATGCCGACAGTCTCCGCGCGACGCAGGCAGGCAGCCCCAGGGGCCAGGTCCTTGGGGTTTCGTCTAGTGGTTCCGCCACCCTAGCCGCCTAGCCAGGTCGTTCTGCTCGGCTTGTCTCGCATCGATGGCAGCCCACGTTGCGCGAAGATCGTCAAGACGAGGAAATGAAACCAAGGCGTACCCCACCATCCCGGGAGGAGCGTTGGAAGCGTCCGCCTCGGTGGCAACCGAAACAAGAAGACGCCTGCCCTCGGCCCATGGGCCGTAGTCGAAAGTGACGTCCCTGGCCTTGGTCGCTCGCACGGTGCCCTGGCCGAAGTCGTAGTAGAGTGTCGTGTTGTCCTTCGCCGTGCCGAGAAGGGCAGTGCGAACCCGGACGGTGGTTGCCCCGACCCTTTCAGCGACAGCTACAACACGCGCAGGGCACGGCGCGAGATCGACAGGAAGGCGATGATGCTCCACGACGCGGCCATCGACCTGCGCGAGAACATCGATCGCAGTCCCGCTGTCATGGGTATGCTCCGGAAGGTCGACCACCGCCAAATCTCCTCGGGTAGAGCCGATCTGGAGCGCAGCCCCAGGTTCACTACCGGACAGCTCGCCCTGCACAACGATCTGCCCCCCGGGGCACGGCTGGCCGGCGACCACCCGGGCGGCGACTGAGGCCGAGCCGGGCCGAGCCTCGGTACCTTGCTCCAGACGAGGTCCAGCGTCGGGAGGGGAAGCCTCCGAGTGCTTCGACCGAAGCTCCGCAGGCTCTGAAGGCAGCGGCGTGGCCGCGTAGCCCACCAGCAACATGCCGACAACTGCCACGACTCCCAGCCGTCGCATCTTCAGGGCCGAAAGATGGCACATCCAGAGGCCACAACCTGAACGCAGCCTTCACGGGCAGGCTCACATGCACTGTACCGATCGACACGAACACTGTACGGCGCACCAGCAACTAGGTCGTCCTTAGAGGAAGCGGGAACCTCACCGAGCGCAATTCCGTACTCGATCGGCGATACAACGGAGTTCTCGACGCTTGGTGCGGCATCATAGGCCCACTGGATTGGCCCCGTGCAGTCCCCGGTCGGTTCAGGGCAACTATCCGCAACCTGATCTCCCTCACAAGATTCAACCGTGATGGCGCCGATCGCACCACCATCCCAGCTGACGATGAGTTCATCCGAGACGGCTACATCAATGCTCTGGATATCAGCTTGGTCACCGTCGCCACTGCTACATCCGATGTGAACGATGGCGAAGCCGAGCAAGAGCCTAGGGTGCAGAGTATGCCTGTAAACCATGACTGAAAATCACCTTCTGTCGGTAGTGACCACCTGCCCAAATGAAATCTAGCTCTGACGGGCCCTCGTTGGAAGCTGGTCCCCAGCCGGGCGGATTCGCCGGCAGCGGGCTCATGTTGAGCGTGTGAAACTCGTCCTCCACGGGATCGTCCTCGACAAGCGTGATGCTAAAGCCGTTGCGATACCTCCAGGGCCAACCCAACCGCCCTAGCACATCGTCCATGGTGATCGACTGGCCGGTGTCAAAGCTGCCCACATGGAGACGCTCGACCATGCTGGTATCGAGCATCGTCGCGCCATCGACCGTGACCATCACATCGATCTCATCGTGCGGACTGCCATCTGACGTCTCCTGCTTGCAATAGAGTTGGGAGTTCGAGAGCGAGGGGGAGATGCCACCACCGAAGACGACCGTGAGATCGGTGCTCCACGCGACGTTGAAAACGTGCCCGGTAGGCGCTCCAGGTCGTCGAACGCGCCAAACGAGCCTCTGAGCAGGGCCACTAGGGCTGGGCACCTCCGCCTGGACGCTCAGATTGCAGCCCGGGAGACCGGCGGTCCCAGTACCGCTACAGCCGGTTCCGGTGACGCCGGTACCGGTGATACCCAGCTGCTGTAGGGTCTGCGGTCCCATGGTCGACACGATGTCGGTGGTCGGATCGGGTTCGACGATCGCAGACTCCAGAAGGTCGAGGGAGTAGTTGAAGACATCGAAACGTACGTTCTGGACTCCAGGGACGGTCAGGCGCTCCACCGCCAGCTCGAAGTACATCGAGTTCAGTGTCGGACTTGACCCGATGGCACCCGAGGGCATCTCGAACTTGTTGTCCGTATTCGGCAGAAGCGGGCATGCATCTGCATTCTTGTCCGTGCACCCGAGGCGCTCCACCCCGAGCGCGTAGGTACCTGACGCGTTTCCGGGCAAGTCTCGATGTTGGTGCTCAGGATGGTAGACCTTCAAGTAGAAGGGGCCACCCTCAAGCACCCACTTCTGCCCGATCATCGGCACGAGTGGTGGCGGCCCACCAGTCTGCGGCGGTGGGCCTTCCACGAGCTGGCTGTGCTCTTGCGCTCCGTAGGCCTTGATGGGCAGCGAGAGGTTGTCGCCTCGATAAACTTGGACGCGGTAGCCCAGGCTGCGCGAGTTTTCATCGAAACCGATCAGGTAGCTGCCGTCCCACTCGAGGTAGTACCACTGAACGGAGCCGGGATGCTCCAGCGTATTTGCGATGAGTTGTCCTGAGGCATTGGGGTCGTTCAGACCATTCGGCTGGTTTCCGACCTCTGGAGCGAGCAGCACGCGAGCGCCATGGTCGCTCGACCCGTAGACTGCGCTCGCGCTGTTGGGAAGCAACGGCGAGCAGTGTGGGGCTCGCTTGTTGTAGTGGGCGTTGACCCCCAGGTGGTCGCTATGGAACGTCTGCGAAAACACACCGGAGGACCCATCGGCGAGTTGGTTCCTGCCTCCCGGCGGGTTCGCACCGTCGCCAGGAAACAGTGGATGGCCCGAGAGCATGTTCCTCGCGAGTTGAGGGTGCTGGTTGCAGAGCGGATCGATCGAGGCTTCCGTGTTGCTCAGGATGTAGTCGAGCCGTGTCGGGATACCGCTGCCCAGCGAAGCAGACTGACCGAAGTCGGAAGCATGGACGCCGAACGTATCCCGAATCGGATGCTCGTACTGCCAGGTGTCATGTAGTTGCCCAGCGAAGTATCCCCAGTGCAGTGAGGCGGCACCCTTCCGAAACCGTTCCGACCATTCCCAGAGGTTGTCGTCGTATGGTGGGCCATTCGAATCTCGGGGGTTGGAGTGGTCCCCGTCAATGTTCAGGTCACCCAACAGGAACACGTCCTGCTCCTCGAACACGATGAGGTCGTTGCCTCCAGCTTGGCCATGAAGAATGAACTCTCGGACCTGAGCCATTTGAGACGTCCGTTCCGCAAACCCATGCCACGCGCCATTGTCCGGGTCATGCTCGTCCGAGTACGTTGCCTGGAGGTGCGTGAAGAAGACGTTGTGTATGCGGTTGGTGTCGGGGTTTTGAACCCGAACATGACCGACGCCCTTGTTGGCCCAGAGTTCGCCGCCTGTGGCAGCTTCGAACTCCTGAAACGCGACGAAGTCCGTACAGGCAGCGGGCTGCTGCTGGTGCGGGTCTGCCAGGAACACGAAGCGACACTCGGTTTCGACCCCGTTCAGACCGACGAGGTAGTCGTGGTTTGTTAGGTCCGCGAGCGGGTCGGTGGAGCCGTACGAGGTCGCAATCGGGACAAACGGCAGTTTGCTGAAGATGTTCAGCCCCGAGCCTTCGCCAACCCCAGACTCGCTGAGCTGCTGTACGTAGAAAGGGTAGACATCCTTGAGTTCGTCGCGGAGGATCTCCTCGGCCTCGTTCCACCACATCTCCTGGATGACGATGACGTCATAGCCGCTCTTGCGTATACGCTCCGCGATGTCCAGACTCCCCACACGGAGCGCTGCCTTGGAGTAGTTGGGGTGCTTTCCAGGTTCGCAGTATCCGGAGGGAAAGAGCACCGGACAGGCATCGGGCCCGTGTACCACCCAGTCTTCTCCGCCGCAGGGGAAGGCGATGGCCGTGAAGCCATCGGGGCACCCTTCTGACCTCGGAGCCTTCATGTAGGCGTTGAACGTCCCGATCCGAAGGGAGTGGTCAACGGCGGCAAGTGCGGTCCTTGGCCGCCCTGCTAGCATCATGACGGCAAGCAGCGCGATTGCCGTGGGGTAAGGGCTGCAAAGGCTTCGTGGCATATAAAAAAGACTATCATGGGTGAATCGAAGGACAAAGGTTGCCCTTTCACGCCGTGGTAGTCCATGGCACTCCGTTTCGACCGGTGGGGCCTCTCGAGACCGCGACCGACGGCGTGATGGTCGTGGGCACCTACCCCTCGGCGCGCTTCGCGACGATCGCTGGGGAGCGGGATGTGCCTGTCGCTGACAACCTCGGCCCGTTCGAGACCGAGCGCTGGTTCGACGGGAGCCGGGTTCGCGTGCAGCCCTCGGCCGCCGAGCTCGAGGAGTTGGTCCTCGCGCCGTTGGAGCTGCCAGGCGCGCCGTGCTGGATCTCCGACCTGGTGAAGGTGTTCCTCTTGAAGTTCGGTCACCGGAAGAAGTACAAGCGGTTGGGTGCCACAGTGCCGGGCGGCTACATGCGGCAGCAGTTTGAAGAGCTGTCGCATGAAAATTACGCGCGCCGCCTGTGCGCATGGGCGCCGGCGGCCCCCACGGATCGGCGGTCCCAGCTGAGGAAACCGCCGTTTCGCGCCCTGGGCCGAGGAAGCGCTAGCCGAAAAGCGTGATCCCACGTCGCCCCCCTTGAGGGGGGGCGTTTCTCGTGGTCATGCTCGGGCCTCAGACACTTGCTCGTGCCGTGGGGAGGGCAGACGGTGCCGTGGCTCACGGTCCGCATCGGTCGGCCAGTACGGGACTCCCAAGGTCGTTTTGGGCGGAGGCCTCAGACTCAGCTCGAGTGTCGGAAGTAGATCCACTCCGCGGAGGAAGTCACCTAAGGAACAGTCAGGCTCCTCCCTGACAGAAAAGGCTCCACAACTACGAGGTTCTGCCTTCTCAGGAGGTCAAATAGAGTCAAGGTGACACCTAAAGGGTCTTTGGGGCTCTTTCGTTCTGTCCCGCCGTTGGTCTACGCCCCGGTCGCACCATGAGCTGAGGCCTATCTCAGATCAATGATTTCGCGACGGCCGTCGTCGGTCGGGACAGGGGCGCGACGTCACGCAGAGCCTCAACCCGCGGTGGAAATCACGTCACGGACCCTCATACTCGGAGCTAGGAAAGACGACGGCAGGAGGAGGACGAGAACCGGAGCCCCGCCCTCCCTCGACGAGTCGAGCGCTCGTCGCTAGTCCTGCATCTTCTCGAAGTGCCACTCCCCGTCGTCATCTTTGAGGAGGACGGCGGTGAATTCACTCTTGCCCGCGGTCCCCTTGCTGATCTTGCAGGCGCCCAGGGAATCGAGGAGGTTGGAGTCTGGCACCAGCGTTCGGTCGTACTTGACGGTTGCCCGTCGGTCCTCCGTGGTGACGGACAGGACATCGCCCATCATCTTGCCGCCGCACTTGAACTTCACTTGGCCGTTGCTGTTCTTGGCATCCGCGCCGAGCACGAATGTCTTCTGGCACACGTCGCCTGCCGGGACGCACTTGGCTGGGCGGAGTAGGCCCGCGGATACGAGGGCCCGTGCGCATCCGAGGTCCGTCTCGTGGGGCTTGTAGTGCAGGTCCTTCCCCGAACCCTCCGCCCCCAAGTACTGCGTTGTGCAAGTTGCGGCTCGCCCGTCGTCGTCGCCGTAGACCTCGGTGAGGATCACTGTCTCGGCATCCTCTTTCGACAGGCTGCCGCAGGCCGTCGCTGCGAGGAACAGGCTCATCGGAATCGTCTTCTTCATCTCTTCTCCCGTCCGATCTGGAACAGCTTAGGAGCGTAATACGATCCTTTAACATCGTGTTTACGGGGCGCCGAACGGGCGACCCGTAGGGGGTGCCGAGTGACCCGGACCAGCTACTCCACGACCTGGGTCGTCGCGTTGCCGAGCTCCGCCGGGCGCAGAGCTGGACGCAGGAGCAGCTGGCCGAGGAGCTCGAGGTTTCGGTTCGCTACGTCCAGGGGATCGAGGCTGGTCGCGAGAACCTGAGCGTGCGGTCTCTCAGCAGGCTGGCGGACGCACTGGCAGTAGATGTGCGCGGTCTCTTCGACGAACCAGCAGATCGTACTGTGCGGGTAGGACGTCCACCAAAGGGTGAGTGATCCCGCTACCCGTGCAGCGGTCAGAGGACACTCGGAGAGCGACCGCCGTGGGAGCGGCGGTCGATCCTCAGCGACACACCCCGCCGTACTCGCACTTCTTGCAGGCCCAGGACCGGACAGGATGGTCAACCCCTGCCTCGATGGCCCGGGTGACGCCTCGGGTGATGGCGATCAGGTCTTCCTCGTCGCTGGGGCCTCGAGCGAGACGTTCGACTTGTACCGCCGGGGACGTCGTCTTCGTCACGGCGATCAATACCGGCTCGACTTCCGGGTGTTTGGGTTTGATGGCTGAGCGGTAGATCGTTGCCTGGATGTCGTAGACGAGGGCGTCGTCACTCCAGCGCTTGGCAGCAGTCTTCAGCTCCCAGAGCTGGGTTCTCCCCGCCATGCCTACGAGGGCGTCGATAGCGCCCACGATGGGCGGGAACACCTCACCCGTTTCGGGGTCGACCAGCTCGAGCTCGAAGGGGATCTCCAGGCCGAGGATCTCTTCAGGAGGCTTCACCACCGCAAGGAAGGCATCCATCATCGCTGCGCCCTTCCTTCCGAGCTCCGTGGCCGTCTCCTCGTCGTCGAACAGGATGGGGGGACCATCTCTCGCCAACTCACGTTGGAGAGCCCGCTCAAACTGACGGTGGACGTCTTCGGGGCGGACGCGTTGGCCCAACGCTAGGGAGGTGAGCCACCGCCCGACGACGTCGTGGAAGGCACTACCGACGGCCAGGGCCACGGCGCGAAAAGCTGCCTCGGTGCGGTCGACGTAGCGGAAACGATACTTCCGGGGACACGAGAGGAAGGTCTTGATGGAACTGGGGCTCAGATGGCTCGGCGTCCGGTTGTTCATGTCGTCTCCAGAAGAGGCACGGGCCCGACGCATCTCGCGCCCGAGCCCCTCTTTCAGCCCGTGGCGCTTCAGGCCGCCATCTCGTTGAGCCGGTCGATGACCTGAGAGGCTTCCGCCTTGCTCAACCGTGTGAGGTCGCTCTTGCCCGTCAGGTCGACGACCAGATGGGCGAGGTCATCCCGGGAGAGGCCGGCACGTCGTCCGATGGCGTGGATCGCGCCAAGCTGTCTCCCCGTGAGGAGCTCTGCCGGAGTGCCGGTCCGTCCTGGTACACCCACACCGGGTTCGTTGCGGAGCGCGTCTGCTGCTTGGCCGAGAGCATCACTGGCTTTCTGCAGCGCGCTGGCGAGGTGTTGCGTGTTCGGTGCGTTCATTGGGGTTCTCCTTTGGGTTGAGCAAGCCGAGCTCGAGCATCGAGCACCAGCCGCCGCCACGGCCGGCGACGACCACATGGTCGAGCAGCGGAACACCGATGATGTCGGCAGCTGCCTCGAGCACGGTCGTCATCTCGACATCGGCTGGGCTGGGCTCGGCAGAGCCCGAGGGGTGGTTGTGAGTGAGAATGAAGGCGGCGGCGCCGGCGCGGATCATGGGCCTGAGCACATCGGCTGCGGTCACCACCATCCCGTGACGCCCTCCACGAGCGACCTCGACCTCGGCGAGGACGTGCCGCCGCCCATCGAGGGCGATGGCGACCATGCGCTCTGCCATGAGGTCCCCCCACCGTTCCGAATAGATGCGCGCCACCAGTCCGGGGGTCGTGATCTGCCGGGGATGGAGGGTCCGGTGGGGGATCGACAGGCGCTGCAGTGCGCACAGGCGCTCTCGCTGGCTGGGTTCGTCGACCACGAACGAGATCTCTGCCGCGCTAAGGTCTCGCCATCCACCAGGTGCTTCGTGGAGGGCGCGTGCTAGCTCGGCGTCTTCGAGCAGAAGCGTCAGCGCCTCGACCTCGGACCTCACGGGCCTACCTGCTGACGCAGGACCCGACCGGCGATGGTCTCGAGCTCGAGGCGTCGGGCGGGCTCGGCGTCGTGGGCAGCGGCGGTTAGGGCGTTGACCAGGTTGTACGCGTCGGTGCGGTCGGGCAACTCGGCCGACCCGTGCGCAAGCCGAAGCTCGTCACGGACGCGCCCACGCTCAACGCCCGTAAGGTCACGCATCCCGTCGACGAGCTCGGCGACGCGATCCACCATCACGGTCACTGCGCGCCGCCAGCGATCCATCGTGCCTCGGGCGTGCGTGAGGGCAGCCGGGATGGCTTCACGGATCCCGTCTCGAAGTCGGTCGACATCGCCGACGTGACGGAAGCTGAAGCGCCCCTGCCGCTCCGGCATGCGCAATCCATTGGTGCAGACCAGCCGCCACAGCATCGATTGGATGTGCACGGCAGAGCGCCCGAACGAAGACGAGCTGATGTCGAGGCCGATCTGGCTGACGTCGCCCACCTTCACCGCCACCGAGTCGGATGGGAATGTGAGGCGGAGGACGTCGGTCAGCCCGCTTGCAACGGACCGGACCCGCACATCATCGAGGGCGCCGTGATGAACGAGTGCATCACGGACTGTGTCGACCAGCTGCTCCGCATCGAACGGCGCATAGCGGTCTGATACCACCGCAGAGATCTGCCCGGCTCGAAGACGCAAGAGCCCGCTGAGGGAGCCATCGTCGCGAGACAGCAGATAGTTGCACGTGGCCAGTTGAAGGGGGGCAGTGAGCTTGTCGCGGACGAACTCGACGGGGGCCCCGAGGCGTCCGAGAAGACCGGAGAGCCCGGTCGCTCTGAGGCGCATCGGCTCGTGGTGACCCCCGAGTGGGGCGAGGGCGAAGTACTTGTCGTCCGGAACGACGCCCCAGGTCCGAAGGTCGGGGATGGCAAGGTCCCTGGCTTCGCCGTCGTCGGCGTGGACCTCGATGAGCCGCTGGGCTGCATCGTCGAAGCTGAGGTCGACGTCGGCCCAGCTGGGCGCCATATCGGGGACGACACGTAGTGGAGGAGGAAGCTGTCGGGGTTGGACTCGTTGGTTCATGGGTCTCACACGTGTGGGTGACGGACGCGCCCATCGGGGAGTCCGGGGAGGTGGGCAGCCGGGAGACCGAATGCGGTCACACCAGCAGTTGAGGGCGCTCAGCTGACGAGGCCGAAGTCGGCGAGGACGTCACCAAGCCATGCACCGGCCGGACGAGAGCGAGCTCTCGCGAAGGTGACCTCGAGGACCCGGCCGCGTTCATGGGTGGTCAGACCCCGCTCGTAGCGAAGGTCGAGGCCACCCCGGCCGAGGTTCCACCGGAGATGAAGCCCCTCGGCATCGAGGTACGCAGTCAGGTCCGGCTTCGGAACCAACAACGGACGTGCCCGACGAAGCACTTCGAGGCGCACCACGACCTGGAAGTCGGGGGTCTTCAGCTCGAGGAACTTCATGCCGGGCGCACGGACGAGATCTGAATGGAGGAGCTCGGCAGGACCCAGGACCGTCAGACCACCGTGGTACGGGGAAGCCGTCGACCGCAGTCGCTCGACCTGCGCTTCCGCACGCCTGCGGGCATCGGCCTGGTTCTGCGCTCGACGCCGGGCCCGGAGCTTCTTGGTGAGGCACCGGGCTTGGGCGAGCAGTTCCTCGTCGGGGAGGTCGAGGAGGGGCCCGACGTCGCCAGCGAGGACCGGGGACAGGCGTGCGAGGGTATCGCGCACCTGCTCCGGCTCCTGCAGCCGCACCGCTACCTCCAGTGTCCCCAGCGCACTACGCGGCACCTTGGGCCACAGGGTCGAGAGTGTCGGGCTCGGGCGAGGGTTGTGGGGGACGAGGGGACTGCTGAACGACCTTTCGGAGGAAGAGGTGGTCTGGGGTCTCGCACCGGGCAGCCCGCTCGAACCGACGAGCGACGATGAAGGGGTTGTGCTTTCGGGGCACGCGGATGAAGTCGACGCCGAGCGCGGTCATGAGCCGCCGCTCTGCGAGGGTGGATGGACGAAGGGTACGACCACGTACACGCATGGCAGGTCTCCTTTGGAAGAGAAGCGGCCCCCGGAACGCTCGGTGGGGAGCGCACAGAGCGGGGGCCGCTGGTTGTTCAGGTCAGGGGTGGAAGGGGTTGATGTCGCGGTCCCACCGGGGGTGGTTGGGATCGAGACGCTCCGCGAGCGTCAGCCCATGGGTCGGCGACGGCGAAGACGATGGGGCTTCCGGGGTCCTCGGCCCCGAGACGCCTGGATCATGACGAGCCGCCAACATCACCACGACGTCGCTCCGCTCGACCAGAACAATACCGGTGAAGGTTGACCCGTCGGGGCTGGTCAGGCGGACGCCAGGGGGAGGCTGGGCGACCTCACGAAGCCAATCGACCGTCTGCTCGGATGCTTCGCCAACGGCGCGTCGAAGCCCTCGGAAGGCTTGTACGAGCCCCTCTCCGAGGACTTCTTCGACTAGAGCTTCGGCCACAGGGCCTCGCTGACGGCAGCGATGAGGATGCCGGCCACTGCGGCCGCGGCGCCCTTGCGGGTGCTGTCGTGCTGGACGACTCGTTCGATGTAGGTGGGGCCATCGGGGTTGGACATGGTTTCTCCTTGGGTAGCGAGCGCGCGAGAGTGCGCGCTCACAGTTCTTATCCCTGCCACCGCATCGAATTTGCGCGCGGCATTGAGTCGCGCTCGTGACACGCCTAGCGTTTGCAAACGTTTGCTAATGCCGGAGTACGACGAAGCCCGTCTGTTTGCCTGGGTGTGCGTGGATGCTGACTACCGGGCCTTTCCGTACTCGGTCTTCGTCCACCGGGATGGTCTAGACATCGTCGTGGTCTATCGGCGCGACGCAGATGCAGCAGCTGAAGGCCTGAGTACGGAGGACAACCGAGTCGCACGTCAACAAGTCGAAGCCTCGTGTGAGGACTTCGTCGAGCTCAAGATTCCGGACCATGCCCAACACCATGAGTGGTTCAAAGACTTCCTCAAGAGCCGTGGCCTGTTGTCCCAGTACTTCGGGTCGATCGGCGGCTGGTTCGAGGAGCACGGGGACAAAGCCGGTAGGGACTCCTGGGAACGCTTTCTAGCTCTCAAGCGGCGAGACTTTGTCTCCCGGCAACTCCGCGACCATGGCCTGCCTGGGCTTCCGTAGGAGCTCGCTCATCTCCACAGTCCCGGGCTGGCCGCTCTGGTGGACAGGAACTGGCGTTGTCCCCAGAATCCGGCGGCGCGAGGACGGCGGCCGAATAGCCTCCTGGAGGAAAGCGACATCCGGCCCGATTCTCTGGTCGAGCGCCTTCCACGGGGCAGTCGACGCACCCGCGATCCATCTTATGATGTGTTGCTTCAACACCCTGGTGCGCAGTGACGGCGACGCGAAGCGTCCTTCCTCGGAGGGGCGACTGTCATAGATCGGCCTATGAGTTCCCGAGCCCCGAAAGGGCCGTTGCCAACTACGCGTTTGCCCTTGCGCGTCGTCGGCTGACCTCCTTCATGGCGGCCCGGCATTCGTCGTCCTTGGTGCCGGCGTATCATTGTGAAGAGAGGAGCCTACTCGGCTATCCCGACGTGGGTTCGGACTTGTCTGGAGGCTCGAGATCGGGCCCCCAAACAGGGATGGGCGTCGGGATCTCCGGGGGGGGTGGAGCTTCACGGAAGCAAGGTCACGGGTTCGGCGTTGTCCTCGTTGCAGCGCAACCGCGCAAGCGTGCGCAGGGTTGCCGCAAGCGCGATGGTGAACCTCATGGAAGCCACGAAGATGAGCATCGGAACCGAGCTGACCAAGTACATCGGGGACCGGCCGCACAAGGTCGTCGCTCTCGCCTGGGGCGAGGCATGGGCAAGGAGCCGCGCTGGTGAGGAGTACTCGCACCAGCACTTGTGTTCGAGCTTGAGCCGCCTGCTGAACGACAAGCCGGAGGGGGTCCGCTTCTTTTTCCGGGAGGCGGTGCGAGCCAAGTTGCTCTTCGATGAGCTCGAGGTGCCGCAGAAAGAGCGCAAGAGGTTGGAGCACCTCGCCCGCGATGCGGCCGTACCCGTCGAAGAGCAACCTCCCCGACTGGTGATGGACATCACTCCATGGGGCGAGGCCGGCGACCTCGATGCGATGTTCCGGGCTGTGGAGGGGGTACTCCTTCGACCGGATGGGCTCTTTCCGGCAGTTCTGGTGATCACCGAGGAGCAATACCGGCGGCTCCCTCGCACCTTCGACGACTGGGAGGGGCGGGTGCGCATCGCACGAGTGGACGATGACAAGGCTGCCGGGCTGGTCCGTGATGCGGCCGGCGATGAGGCCCTCGTCCTCTCGCCCCGACGATTCGAGGACTTCGCACGCTGGGTCGCCATCTCCCTCGGCGACTCCGGCGTGGACATGGATCCTCCTGGCGCAGTTGATCGCTTCATCGCCGGTGGGCAGTTCGGTGGTCTCCCCGAGGTCGTTCACCCCCTGATGACTGGTGAGCTCGATTCACAAGCCGCCGAGCTGCCATCCAACCCGATCGAGTTGAGGAAGCTCATGGTTGCGTTGTCCACCGAGGACGGGGCGCGGGCCCTCGGCATGGCGGCGGGTCAGCGGGCAGGACTCGGCGAAGCCCTGGCGATCCCGGTTGCTTCAACGCCCTCGGAACGAGTCGCTGCCCATCTTCAGAAGGTGGCGTCCAAGTTGGTCGCCGCAGGCCTTCCAGAACCCGAGACGTGCTCCGACGACGACCTCCGGGGGATCCTGACTCGGGCACAGACGCGGCCGACGGGGCCGCTTACACGTCGCGTGGACGACGTCATCCACATCGTCAACGCCCCGGCACGGAGCCTGCGTGGGCTCGGGGGTGATGACGCTGTCGCAGTCCATGAGGTCGTGGCGAGGGCGAACGCGCTGGAGCAGATCATCGCCGAGCTCTCGACGTGGGTGGAGGAAGATGTCCTTCGTGACCCCTTCTTGACCGACCTGGTCCGTGAAGAGCATGAAGGGCTTGAGAGGCTACTCAAACAGCATGCGCGGACCGCCCTCTTGCGGTCGCCGAGACCACTGGTGAGTGTGCAAGAAGCGCCCCCCGTCACCGACATTCTCGAGACGATCGAGAAGAGCTTCGTCGGGACGCTTCCCCCGATCACGGCGAGGCTCGTTCAACCGCCTCCGAACGACCATGTCGGTCACCGACTGGACGTCACACGCCCCGATCTCGTGGTCGACCAGGTCGACGTGGACGAGAAGTGGTTGGTCGGGCGTCCTCCAGCGACGCGAGACGTGCTTCTTGCTCCAACTGAGGAGTTGGTGGAGTTCGGGTTCTCCACGTGGCGCAGCGAGGAGGAGAAGGCGAACCGCTACCAACACCACCAGCAGACGACGGCCGCGACCCCGTACCGCTTCCCACCTCAGCAGTGGACCATCGAGGACGTCGAAACCTGGCTCACAGTGGTGGAGAACTCTCCCGCCCTCGCCATCACTGCGCTGGAGGACTTCGAGCGGACTTCCTTGTTCATCTCGGCTCGTAGACCCGTCCAAATGTGGACGCGGTCCCCGTCGATCGTCACTGGGTGGGAAGAGCTGAGAAGGCAAGGCGCCCAGCTATTTCTGGCGCTACGCCGAGCACTTCGAAAGGGCGACGTGGCCGTCATCGGAGCCGGAGAAGCGATGGTCGACATCGACAACGGACTCTCGGCGTGGATTCGTGCGCGACTGTGGCCGCGAGGGGCGACTTGTTCACGGACCCTGCGGTTGCGAGTCGCAGTGTCCACCGACGGTGGAGCAAGGGCCCTGGTGCCACAGACTGCGTCACTTCCGACGGGCATCTCCGTGCGTGGCTATGAGGAACACCGCTGCGTTCCACGTGGCTTCGAGCTCGTTGGCTGCGGCGTTGTGATGGAGGTCACCTTGATCCCCAACGCGCTCACGGCTCGAGGAGCTTCACGAAGCGGGGTTGTCGGCGTGCTCGCAGATGATGATGACTGAGGCTACTCATCGCGGTTGGGCAACGCCCCCAGTAGCGGCTCAAGGTGGACCTCGGCGCGTAGCTTCCGTTTACCCAGTGGCAGTCGTAGATGTCGTTCTGAAGCGCGCGACGACACGCCGCTCAAGCCAAGCAAGCAAAGCACGCCCACCTGGGGCATGGGCGGCGCCGCTCGTGGCCCTCCGGCGACTCTTCACCCCTCAGAGGCGACCCCGACAGACAAGGAAGTGCTTGAATACTGAACACTTGCCTTTCTTGTAACGTTCTCGGAGCCCGCCCGAATACCCCCACGAGATGAACAAGCTTACGCCAGAACAGCGGGAACGCGATCGTGCGATTCTTGATGAACTTCGGGAGTTTGGGCCGCTCGAGGAGACTCGCGAGAGGGTTCATAAGTACTTGGAAACCATCCAGGTGGCCGACATGAAGGCTGCTCTGGGCGGTCCCCATGGCCTCTTGGAAGAGCTCGCGAAGGACGATCCCGACATCAATGTGGAGAAGGTCAGAGCTGACCTCGATGCCCAACTAGCCGCAGGTGTTCGCGTGGACGGCGAGCTAGTCGAGCGAGAAGCACGGACAGCTGCCGACGAGATGCTGAAGACCTGGGTGAGCCTACTTCACGCCGCCTGGCGCAGGAGAGGAGACCGCCAGGCTCTGTCACTGTACCCGGGGTCGCTCTATCCGCAGCGCGTCGACGACCGGTGGAAGGCAAGATTCGAGCGGGCACAGCAGTCGTTGTTGACCTCGGTTGCCCTTCTCCCAGACGACGCGAAAGAACTAACGTCCATCTTCTGCACACGCTTGCGGGATCACATCGAGCTCGAACACTGCTTCGAGCTTCCGGGTGGGCTTGCGATCTGTCTCGACGGTGAACTCTTGGTGCTCACTTCAGCATAGGTTGAGCGTGAGCACCTCATCCGTCTGACCGGCTGACGTCGCGACAGGTTGGAACCCCATGAGTCCGGAGCTGCGCTCATAAACCCGCCTCTCCAAGACCAGCTGGTCACCGTCTTCGAAGAAACGGAGTCGCTGAAAAAGGTGGTTTCCTCCTTTCCCCGCGTAGCTGCGTTGCGAGAGCGTTCCCGTCGTTAGTTGAGCCTGGTCCTCTACGAGCGGCGCCTGAGCGTTGTTTGCGCCGATGGCCTGAGGCAGCTGTCCGTGGGGCGGATTCAACTTGTGAGTATGGCCCGACAAGATGATGAAACCGCAGTGCTTGAGGGGTCCAGCCGCGGCAGCCAACGAACCAGCCACTTGGGCGCGGTTGGACAGCTTCTTGAACGGCAACTTGGCTGGATCGCAAACAGGATGATGCGTCAGGAACACTCGTACTTCGGCACCGACGTGACCTCCAATGCGTTGCAGCTGGTGCGGAGTGCTTCGTTGCGCATCCCAGTAGTAGTCTCCTTGAACCCTCCCGCGCGCGATTGTGTTGGGCCACTGCTCGTGCTGAATCGTATTCAATGCGTGGAAGGATAAGACCCCTCCTCGGTTGAGATTGACGTGAGGGGGGAGCGAGAGCGGAAAGGTGTTGCCGAAGTAGCTCTGACGCATGGCGGTGCGGCGATGACCGAGCGCCGTGTTGTTGCAGCTCCACGGTCCACTACCGACGCCGGGCCACACGTCATGGTTACCATAGATCGTGTGCCATCCAAGTTTCAGTGCCTTAGCAAGATCGTTCAGCTGGTCGTGGGCCAACGTGAGGGAAGCGTCATCGCCCCACGTCGATAGATCGCCGGTGCAGATGAGGCGGGTTCTTCCCTCCCATCGATGCAGCAGTTCGGGCTCATCGTAGAATAGCTCGACGAAGTCGTCCCATGCTTGCGTATCGTGGCCCTGGACTCCCCTCATGAAGAAATCGACGGCGGCGTTGCTCAGCACGGGGATGTGCCCGAATAGCTGGTGGAGGGCCCTGCGCCCGGCCGCCGGGTCTGCAGAGGTCGACGCGATGATGTGGAGGTCTGAGATGTGAATGAGTTGAATGAGGGGTGTCATGTATCTGCAACCTCGGTGAGATGATTCTTGAGGGCGGCTACCAGCTGGGAACGGAGACGCATCAACCTCACTCGTTCCGCGCTCGACATTGGACTTCTCGAGCCGCTCACCGCGTCCATGACGAGAGAGCGGTCTTCCTCCGACAGCAGCTCGAGCTCCGCCGAGAGCCGCCTCAACGTTTGTCGCGCAAGGTACCCGGGCTCAGGGTCGTGGGCGCCCGAGGGGTCATCGGGCGCAAGCTCCCTCACGTACCTTCTTCGGAGCTCATCGTGGAAGCGCCTGCGCAGGACGGTCCACGCAAAGCTGTTGAACGCGGCTGCGTCCGCATCGTCGGTGGGCCCGTGAAGGGAGAACCATGCTGGCGGGAAGTCGGCTGGCTGCTCCTTCAGCTGGGAAGCCACGCTTAGGACGGCGTCGCCCACGACATCCTCCACGAAGGTCCCTCCGTATTTCGACCGAGGTCGAAGGTACGCGCTGAACGCTGGGCGGAGGCCCTCCAGGGCGAGCGACCACCAGGGCTGCCGTCGGGGTTCCACAACCTCATTATGGGGTAGTACGAGCTGAGGGCGAAGCACGAGTACCGGAAGCGAGAGCTGAATGTCGGCCCGCCACGCACGAGCGAGGTCGGCCGACGGCGATGATGCTCTTGGTAGCACGGGGCAGGACCCGAGTGGCCGCCTGCAATCCGCTCACCGTCCCGTCGCACTACGCCGCCCTCTGATCGAGAAGAGAAGGGCCCCGTGGAACGATACGAGACTCAACAATTGCTCCCTGGAGCTCCTTCGTTTGGGTATGAGGGCCACGAACGATGAGCATCATGGGTCCTACCCAGAGTTACGGGAAGGTGTGTGGCCAATCCTAATGGGCAGGTCGTGGTATCGAATAACCGCGTGGGTACGATGAGGCTACGCCGAAGCTAGATGCCTCGCTCGTCTCCGGTGTTAGCATCACTTCCTGTGGCTTGGGTCTGCCCTGATGGTAGATACGTGCGGGTAGCAGCTGATAGCCCTTGTCCCCTGCAGGGGACGGCCTCCGATTGCCCGCTGGTGGTGGGATGATCATGTCGTGAGTTGGGCGGGTCGTCAGTTCGCTTGCGACGTTGTCAAGGCCCGGCGAAGCTAGCCACCGTGGGCGCACTCACAGCGGCCAAGAAGCGCGACGCGCTAGAGGCACTAACCACGGAGCGCCTTCGAGAGCTCGCGTGGGACCTGTACATCCACGTGGAGGACCGTCGGGTCCGCGACCAGCTCATCCACGGGCTCGCGGACGGGCGGCGCATTGCCTTCGAGGTCGTGCTCGAAGAGCTGAAGCGGACTGAGCTCAAGGCCATGTGTCGGGAGCTCGGCCTCGACGACGGTGGGCGACGGAAATCTCGCATCATCGAGCGCATCCTCACGGGGGAGCCGGCACCAGACCCCGAAGATGACGAGGACGAAGCGGAGGATCATGTTCTGACCCCCGTAGTGAAGCGCAACGCCCTCGAGGTGTTGCCCATCGACCGGCTGCGGGAGCTGCTGGACGAGTTCGAGCTCGACGTGGACGACCGGCGGAGTCGGGACGATGCGATCCACGCCCTGGCCGACGGGCGCCGTGTGGATTTCGCGGACGTGCTCGGGGAGCTCATGCGGAGCGAGCTGCAGCAGATGTGCGACCGGCTCGGACTCGACCCGGGAGGACGTCGCAAGGCCGCACTGGCCGCGCGGGTTTTAGGAAGGTACGAACCTCGTGCCCGCGACGCCCTCGACGCAGAAGCGTTCGACAACAACGTAGGTGGACCCCCAGACCAGGCGTGGGTACCGTACTCGGTTCCGATGACAGGTCAGGAGACATTCGAAAGCGCAGGCGGGGAATCGAATGGCCAGCCGACAACGACCACCGTGCTGGAGGCGCTCACCCAGGAGCGTCTGCTCGACCTGAGCCGGGTGTTCGGCATCGGCATCCGCAGCAGCCGGGAGACCAAGGCTGCGATGGCCTCGAAGATGTCGCAGCTCATCGGGCCCCAGCTGCCGACGGTGCTGCGGGAGCTCGGCCGAGACGAGCTGCGGCTCATCTGTCGCCGTCATGGCCTGTCCGCCGATGCCCGTAGTCGCAATGATCTGCAGGCACGGCTTCTCGAAGCGGCCGGGCTCGACCCCGAGCGTTCCATACCGCCGCCGCCTCAGCCTCACCTCGAAGGCCTCCCGCTACCGGGCCAGGTCGTGCAAGCTCGTCATCGCCAGTGGATGGTCGAGGAAGTCCACGAAGGCACCGAGCCCACCGACTCGGCGCGGCTTCGTCTCGTGTGTCTCGACGACGACGCCCCAGGCGACGAGCTCGACATCCTCTGGGACCTCGAGGTGGGGGCGAAGGTCATCGACCCGTCGGCGGAGGGGCTCGACCCGAACGGGCGGCTCGACCCGCCGGGGCACTTTGGGGCCTACCTCCACGCGCTGAAGTGGAGCGCGGTGAGTGCGGCCGACGCGACGCGGTTTCAGGCGCCGTTCCGGGCCGGCATCAAGCTCATGGCGCATCAGCTCACGCCGTTGATGAAGGCGTTGGAGCTGCCGCGGGCCAACCTGTTCATCGCCGACGACGTGGGGCTGGGCAAGACCATCGAGGCAGGCCTCGTGCTCCAGGAGCTCATCCTTCGGCAGCAGGCGGAGTTCGTGCTGGTGGCCTGCCCGGCTTCCATCGGGCTGCAGTGGCGGGATGAGATGCAGCGGCGGTTCGGGCTTCGGTTCGAGGTGATGACGCAGAAGTTCGTCGCGTGGCGGCGGCAGGAGCGGGGGTTCGGGGTGAACCCCTGGTCGACCCACAACCGGTTCATCATCTCGCATCAGCTGCTGCGGCGACCCGAGTACCTCGACCCGCTCATCGCCCACCTTGGGCCGCGGGCGCGGAAGAGTCTGCTCATCCTCGACGAGGCGCACGTGGCGGCGCCGGCGAGCCGGAGCAAGTACGCGGTCGACAGCGACACCACCAAGACCATCCGGGACCTGTCCCGTCGGTTCGACAACCGGTTGTTCCTCAGCGCCACGCCCCACAACGGGCACTCCAACTCGTTCAGCGCGCTGCTCGAGATTCTCGACCCGGTCCGCTTCACCCGCGGGGTGCCCATCGCCGGCCCCGAAGAGCTCGCCCCCATCATGGTGCGGCGGCTGAAGAAAGACCTCCGCAAGCTGGGGGTGGAGCGGTTCCCGCTGCGGTTGTTGGTCCAGGTCAGCGTCGAGCACGACGGGAAAGCCTGGTCGAGCCGGGAGACCAGCTTCGACGCCGAGCATAAGACCACCGAGGAGGGCGCGGCGCGCAGCCTTGGTGAAGGCCCCGCCCTCGAGCTCGAGATGGCGGAGAAGCTGTCGCGGTACACCGAGCTCTGCGCGCCGAAGAAGGGCCAAGGCCGACTGACCTTCATCCGCCTGCAGCAACGGCTGCTCTCCAGCCCCGAAGCCTTCGCCCGCACCCTCGAGCGCCATGCCGAGGCAGTGATGGAGCGGGGTGGCCCCGTGGTGAAGGCTCCCCGAGCGGCTGCCGACTCGGCCCAAGAAGAGCTGAACATCGACGCCGACCCCGACGTGCACGGCGTGGACGACGACGAGCTCGAAGCGGAGACGGCCTTCGAGGTCGCCAAGGACAGCGCGGCGCTTCCGTCTCCGTCGGAGGAGGCTAAGGCGCTTCTGTCCGACCTGCGGGCGCTGGCCGAGAAGGCGCGACGGAGGCCCGACGCCAAGGTGCAGGCGCTGTTGGCGTGGATGCGGGAGCACCTCTGCCCGGCCATCGGCGACGAGGACAGCGATGCGTCGCAGGCCTGGTCCGACCGTCGGGTCATCATCTTCACCGAGTGGGGCGACACCAAGCGGTACTTGCTCGACCTGCTGGGCCACGCGGTGAGCCACACCGACCGTGGGGAGCAACGCATCCTTCAGTTCCACGGCGGCATGGGAGACGACTCCCGCGACGAGGTGCAGCGCGCCTTCAACGCGCCTCCCGACGAGCACCCGTGCCGGATTCTGGTAGCCACCGACGCCGCCCGCGAAGGCATCAACCTCCAGGCCCACTGCGCCGACCTGTTCCACTTCGACCTGCCCTGGAACCCCTCCCGCCTCGAGCAGCGCAACGGCCGCATCGACCGGACGCTCCAGCAGGCCCCCGAGGTGCGCTGCCACTACTTCCACTACACGCAGCGCACCGAAGACCGCGTGCTCGAGACCCTGGTCCGCAAGGTGGAGACGGTGCAGCAAGAGCTCGGCTCGCTCGGGGCGGTGCTGCTCAAGGACATCGAGCGCACGCTCGAGCCTGGCATCGTCGAGAAGACCGACGAGCAGCTCAACCTCATCGACCTCAACGCCAACCGCGACACCGTCGACCACGAGCTCGAGTCGCAGCGCAAAGAGCAGGCGAAGCTCGAGCGCGAGGTCTCACGTGCGGGGCGGCGGCTCGACTCCTCAGCTCGCGCGCTGCAGGTCAGGCCCGAGTCGCTGCGGGGCGTGGTGGAGGTGGGCCTGCGCATGGCCGGGGCCGATGGTCTCGTCGAGGGTGAGCCGACCCGCGAAGGCCGTCGCACCTTCTCCATCCCCGAGCTCGACCGCTCGTGGGACCGCACCCTCGACAGCCTGCGCCCGCCCCGCAAGCGCACCGAGTCGTTCTGGGAGTGGCGCCAGCACACGCCGCGGCCGGTCACCTTCGAGCCCATCGCCCGCCTCTCTCAAGAGACCGAGCAGCTCCACCTCGCCCACCCGCTGGTGAAGCGCATCCTCGACCGCTTCCTCGCCCAGGGCTTCAGCGCGAACGACCTGTCCCGCGTCTCCGCCGTCATCGCCCCCAACGAGAGCGTCATCCGGGTGGTGGCCTACGCCCGCTTGAGCCTCTTCGGGCCCGGCGCCGCCCGCCTCCACGACGAGATTATCGGCATCGCCGCGCCCTGGTCGGGAGGCGACGATGAGGTGAGCCCCTACAAGGATGCACCCACCGCCCAGAAGGCCATCGAGTCGCTCGAGTCCCTCGCCGCCCTCGACGCCAAGGCGCCCAACGCAACCGTGCAGGCCCGCATCGCCCAGCATGCGCCGCGGCTCTACCAGTCGCTCTGGTCGGCCCTGGAGGCAGAGGCTGATGCCCGCGCCGTCGAAGCGAAGAACGGTCTGGCCCAACGAGCCCGTCGCGAGACCGACGAGATGCGGAACCTTCTTCTGCGGCAGAAGCAGGCCATCGAGAAGCAGACGGCGGTGGTGGCGCAGATGGACTTGTTCTCCGCCGCCGACACCAAGACCGACCGGGAGCAGCAGCGGCAGCTCAGGCTCGACCACGAGCACATGAAGTCCCGCCACGCCGCCATCGAGCACGAGCTCGAGACCGAGCCCGCCGCCATCGCCGCCCTCTACGACGTGCGCATGACGCGCCTGTCGCCGGTGGGTCTGGCCGTCAGCTGGCCGGAGGCGATGACATGAATCAGCGTTTCACTTTCCGCCACTTCCACGCGGGAGCGTCCGCATGAGAGACGCCGACGAGCGCTTCCATCGAGAGTGGCTCGGCCTCGCCCAGCCGATGGAGGGTCTTGTGTTCTCGGTGCCGGCGCTGGCCGATGCGCAGATTGCCCCCAAGGTCCGCACGACCATCACCGCCGAGCTCGAGACGCACCTTGAGGCAGTGTCGGCAGAAGGTAAGGACGAGCAGCCTGCGCTGCGGGATGTGCGGGGCTTCTTCGAGGGCTTCCTCGGCTACGACCAGCCCGGCATGCTCGTGGGCCGCGACGACTTGCCTAAGGAGCTGTCGTTCTACGCCCAGGAGGGGCGGCAGGAGATCCGGCCCAGCTTCGCCATCGCCCGCGGCCCCTTCGAGTCCGCCGAAGACGACCCCTTCGCCGTCTTCGACGACCCGCCGGCCGACAAGCCCGAGACGGCGACCGAGGACGGGGAAGGCTCGCCCTTCATCGCGCTGGTGTGGGACCTCACCTCCGACGTTGCAGCGGACGCTGGCGCCGACGCGGTCTCCCTCGACCTCGACAAGCCAGAGGATGCCACCGGCCCATGGCGCTACCCGCCCACGGCCAAGATGGAGCGGCTCCTGCGCCACACCGGCGTGCCCATCGGCTTCATCTCCAACCGGCGAGAGCTCCGCGTGCTCTACGCCCCCACCGGCGAGTCGAGCGCCCACCTCACGTTCCGCTTCGACCAGCTCGCCCAGCGTGCGGGACGCCCTCTCGTGGCGGCCCTCGAGCTGCTCTTTCATGCGCAGCGCACCCACGGAGCTGCGCCCGAGTACACCTTCGAGGGGCTGCTCCGAGAGAGCCGGCTCCGGCAGGCCGACGTCACCAAAGATCTCGCAGCCCAGGTATTCGAGGCGGTGGAGATTCTCCTCGAAGGCTTCGAGCATGCGGCGGGGCGAGACTGCGCCGGTAGCCGCCTCGACTGGCTCCGTGCGGCGCTCGAAGAGCCGGGCGACCACTTCTACCAGGGGATCCTCAGCGTCGTTCTGCGCCTGGTGTTCATCCTCTACGCCGAGGACCAGAGCCTCGTCCCGGTGCAGCACCCCACCTACGCCCAGCACCTCAGCGTGCTTGGCCTCTACGAGCGCCTCGCCGACGATGCCGGCGCCCACCCCGAGTCGATGCACCTGCGCTTCGGCGCCTACGGCCGGCTCATCTCCCTGTTCCGCGCCGTCTTCCTCGGCGTCTCCCACGGCGACCTCCACCTGCCCCCTCGCCGCGGCAAGCTCTTCGACCCCAGCGCCTTCCCGTTCCTCGAAGGCGGCATGCCCGGCTGGACGGCGGCCATCACCCTCCCCGAAGACCGCGCCAACGTCGAGCTACCCAGCATCGACGACGACACCGTTTACCGCGTCCTCCACCGCCTCGTCGTCTTCAAGGGCCAGCGCCTGAGCTACCGCTCCCTCGACGTCGAGCAGATTGGCGCCGTCTACGAGTCCCTCATGGGCTACCACGTGCTCCGCACCGTGAGCCCCGCGGTCCGCCTCGGCTCCGAGGGCGTGTGGGTCGAGACCGAAGACGCCCTCGGCATGAAGCCCACCGACCGCAAGAAGATGTGGAAGGACTACTGCGGGCTCACCACCACCGGGCGGAAGAAGGCCGAGGCCGCCGCCAAGGATGCCGGTACCGCCGAAGAGCTTGCCGACCTCTTGGTGGAGCTGTCCGGCAAGAAGGCCGACCGCGAGCGTAACCGGGTGGCGATGGGTCGCCTGGTGCTGCAGCCGGGCGAAGAGCGGCGGCGGACGGGGAGCCACTACACGCCCCGCTGGCTGAGCGAGAAGGTGGTGCGACGGACGCTGGAGCCCATTCTGGCTTGCCTCGGGGAGGAGCGGACGGCCGAGCAGATTCTCGAGCTGAAGATTTGCGACCCGGCCATGGGCTCGGGGGCATTCCTCGTCGCAGCGTGTCGTCTGCTGGCCGAAGAGGTAGTTGCGGCCTGGGAGCGGTCGGGGGAGCTCGCCGCGCTGACGGAGGAGCATGGGGATGCACTGCTGCATGCCCGTCGGCTGGTGGCACAGCGGTGCCTCTACGGCGTGGACAAGAACCCGGCGGCGGTGGAGTTGGGCAAGCTGTCGCTCTGGCTGGTGACGCTGTCGAAGCAGCTGCCGTTCACCTTCGTGGACCATGCGCTTCGGCATGGCGACTCGCTGGTGGGGCTCGACCTCGACCAGATTCGAAGCTTCCACTGGGAGCCGAAAGAGCAGCTCGAGACGTGTCGGCGGGCGCTGGATGATGCGCTGGCTCAGGCGCTGGAGCACCGGGACCGCATCGTGGAGCTTGCCTACGAGGAGGACCCGGAGGCTCAGCGGGAGAAGCTACGGCTTCTCGAGTACGCGGAGCGGGCGCTCGACGACGTGCGGATGATTGCGGACGTCTGCGTCGGGGCGTTCTTTGCGGAGGACAAGGCGAAGGCGCGGGAGAAGGAGCGGGTCCGACGGCTCGACTTGGTGCGGGTGTTTCTCGATGGGGATGAGAGTGTGCGGGAGGCGCTGGAAGAGCTTGCCAGCGCGATGCGAAGGCAGCACGCGCCGTTTCATTGGCACGTCGAGTTCCCCGAGGTGTTCTATCTGCAGCGCTCTGACCCACTGGAACCCGATGGGGTGCGTTCGGCCGCATACATGGAGGCCTTCGTGGGCAACCCACCGTTTGCTGGGGTAGCTTTCCTTACCCAGCAACTGGGAAACGGGTACGTGCCATGGCTCCAAGGACTACACGCCAGCACCAAAGGCAAGTTTGACCTTTCCGCGCACTTCTTCCTGCGCGCAGCTGGCCTCCTAGGAGCGCATGGCACCATAGGGCTCATCGCGACCAACACTATCGGCCAAGGGGATACACGGGAGACGGGGCTCAAGCATCTCGTTGCAAGTGGACATCGCATATATGACGCCACGGCCAGCATGCCCTGGCCAGGAGCCGCCGCGGTGTCTGTGTCTGTTGTTCACCTAGCAACCGGGCGACCATGCCTAGGCTTGGTGTCGCGGCTTGATGGCGGGGCCGTTGACGCCATCAACTCGCGACTGCGACCCAAGCCTGAGCGAACAGACGCGAGCGTGCTGCTGAAGAATGCGCGTGCGGCGTATGTTGGGACCTACCTGCTTGGCCTAGGCTTCGTCCTTTCTGAGGAGGAGAGGGAGGCGCTTCTGCAAGCATCCAACGCCAACCGCGAGAGGATTTTTCCCTATCTAGGCGGCCAGGAGGTCAACACGAGCCCCACGCAGCAGCATTCTCGCTACGTGGTTAGCTTTGGCACGATGAGTCTTGAGGAGGCGGAGCGTTGGCCTAGCCTCCTCGACATCCTCCGCGAAAGCGTGAGGCCGGAGCGAGAAAAGAAGAGCGCTGCTGTGGCCACCCATCCTTGGTGGCAGTTCTGGCGGCCGCGCAGCGAACTCTACGAAGCCCTCGGCACGCTTGAGCGGTGTCTTGTAACCGCGCGTGTCACCAAGCACCTATGCTTCTCGTTTCAGCCAACCGACAGGATTCTGAACGAGAAGCTCTACGTATTCCCGTTCGACCACTTGACCCCGTTCGCGGTGCTTCAGTCACGCGTTCACAGTGCCTGGACCTGGCTTCTGTCGTCGACGCTCGAAGAGCGACTCAACTACTCCGCCACCGACTGCTTCGAGACATTCCCGTTTCCAGAGCCGGACCCGCGCACCGCCATCGGCTCCCTCGAGGCCATCGGCGAGAAGCTCTACGAGACCCGCGCCGCCTTCATGGTCGACACCGACCAAGGTCTCACCAAGACCTACAACGCGCTCAAGGACCCCGACAACGACGACCCCCGCATCGTCGAGCTCCGCCGCCTCCACGAGGAGATGGACCGCGCCGTCCTCGACGCCTACGGCTGGTCCGACATCCCGGTTCCCCCGTACTGCCCCTCGACCGACGCCGACCGGGCCGCCCTCCAAGAGTTCGAAGACGAGGTCATCGACCGCCTCTACGTCCTCAACGCTGAGCGGTACGAAGAAGAAGTCCGCCTCGGCCTCCACGCCAAGAAGGGCAGCAAGAAGAAGGGCGAGCGCGCCACCAAGAAGGCGGCGAAGAAGAAGCCCACCAAGGCCGCCGACACCGAACAAGAGGAGCTCTTCTGAGCCATGGCCAAGTACGAACAAGAGCGGGCCATCCGGCGCAGCCTGGTCGACGCCCTCCACGCCGACCTCATCGGCCCCTTCGTCTCCCCCGACCACCCCGCCGGCGGCGAGGAGGTCCTCCCACTGCCTCCATCCCGCTGGTACCTGACCGGCTTCCTCGCCCCCCAGGGCGCACGCGAGCCCGACGTCGACGACCTCGACTCCCAAGAGGGCGGCCTCGAGAGCGACAGCGACCGGCAAGCCGAGGACGCCGGCGACACCGACCCGCCGGCCAAGCGCCCCGTTCGCTTCCCCGCCTCGATGGGCATGAGTGTGTTCTTGCCCCCCGAGGTGGAGGATGACGCGCTCTACGTCGACCTGCAGTTCGCCGACTACGACAAGGTCGAGACCGCTGAAGACCACGAGCGGAAGAAGTCGTGGGGATGGAAGCGCGTCCCCCACGAGGATAAGGGCATCCGCATCCCGCTGACCCGCGATGTGCTCGAGGGCCGCGACGGCATCGCCGTGCCCAACACCAGCGGTCTGCGGTTCCGGGGAGAGCTGCGGTCGACCGAGATTGACGGCCTGCCCGATGGCGCCCGCATGCTCAGCCTCTTCTTGGTGAACGAGCGCACCCAGCTCGACACCGACCGCGACCTCAGCTTCGTCTTCCAGGTCCAGTTCACGCTTCGCTACGAGCGTGGCTTTCTCTCCCGGCCCAACCGCCGGGGCGAAGATGCTGACGACCCCGACCAGAACGTCTTGGCCCTCAACTTCCGCAACAAGGTGGAATGGGCCGTGGGCCACAACACCAGCGTGGTGAAGCCCAAGGTCGACGAGCAAGGTCGCGTGTTCGAGCTCGCCACCACGCAGCTGCCCGAGTTCGAGGTGCCCCGCGTCGAGCACGTGCCCTTCGACGATGTGCTCACCTCGATGAGCGAGCTCGCCAAGCTCGGCGGCGAGGGTCTCGAGCGGGGGCTGTCGCCGTTGGTCGAGCACTACACCGAGTGGATAGGCAAGCAGGAGGGCGTGTACCTCGAGCGCGATGCCCTCATCGAGACCCGCAAAGAGCTCATGAAGAAGGCGACCCTCGTCCGCGACCGGATGAGGGAAGGGGTGCAGCTGCTCAAGGACAACCCGCAGATTCGGGAGGCCTTCCACATCGCCAACAAGGCGATGCACGTGGCGGCGATGCAGGCCGACAAGCAGCGGGCCGACAAGCGCTACAAGGACGGCCGCGTCCCCTCGTGGCGCCCCTTTCAGCTCGCCTTCCTGCTGCTCAACCTCGCCTCCCTCGAGAACCCCGCCCACGCTGACCGCCAGGTCGCCGACCTCATCTACTTCCCCACCGGCGGAGGCAAGACGGAGGCCTACCTCGGCCTCATCGCGTTCACCCTTGCCCTGCGCCGGCTGCGCGGAAAGTCCGAGCCCCACGAGGGCCGAGGCGTCGCCGTCATCCTCCGGTACACCCTGCGCCTCCTCACCCTCGACCAGCTCGGCCGCGCGGCCACGCTGATGTGCGCCCTCGAGGAGCTCCGGCGACGTGACCCGAAGAAGCTCGGCAATGCCCGCTTCTCGGTCGGGCTATGGGTCGGCTCGGCCGCCACGGCCAACCGCCTCAAAGACGTGCAGAAGGCGCTGATGGACTACGAGCCGGGCCAGCAGAGCTCGCCGTTTCCCCTCACCGCATGCCCCTGGTGCGGCACCGACATCCGCATCCGCAACATCAAGCTGGTCGACGACAAGGGCAAGCCCAGCAAGACCAAGTACACCCGCGCCGTCGTCTACTGCGAGGACGCCGGCTGCCTCTACACCGAGGCCAAGAAGCCGGGCCAGGGCCTTCCCGTCCTCTTCGTCGACGAGCAAATCTACCGCGAGCTCCCCGACTTCATCGTCGCCACCGTCGACAAGTACGCCATGGTCCCCTGGCGGGGAGACGCCGGCATGCTCTTCGGCCGGGCGACCCACATCGACGACATGCGCGCCTATGGCGTGATGGACCGGGGCAAGGAGCCGAAGGGGGCGAGGAAGCTGCCCGACGGTCTACCGCCGCCCGAGCTGGTCGTGCAGGACGAGCTCCACCTCATCAGCGGCCCCCTCGGCACCATGGTGGGTCTCTACGAAGCGGCGGTGGACTACCTCTGCGAGCGCGAAGTCGACGGCAAGCGCTACGGACCCAAGGTGGTGTGCTCGACCGCCACCGTCCGTCGAGCCCGCGAACAGATTCGTGCCCTCTTCGGCCGAGAGATGGCCTTGTTCCCGCCCCGCGGTGTGGACGAGGGCGACAACTTCTTCTCCAAGCTGAAGGACGCCACGAACGACAAGGAGGAGCTCAAGGAGCCGGGGCGGCTCTACCTCGGGGTTGGGGCGCCCGGTCGCGCCCTCCGTGCCGTGTCCGTTCGCAGCTACGCCACCCTGCTGGCAGCCAGCGCCAAGCACTACGACAAGAAGGGCAAGCTCGAGCAACCGGCCGACCCGTACATGACGCTCGTTGGCTACTTCAACAGCCTTCGCGAGCTCGGCGGCATGCGGCGCCTCGTCGAGGATGAAGTCACCAACCGGGTGAAGCAGTTCGACGAAGACAAGCGCCCAAAGGACTTCGCCGGCCCTCACCCTTGGGCGGAGAACCGCAACATCTTGCTCCCCGCCGAGCTCACGTCCCGCGAGAGCACCGAGGACGTGAAGAAGACCAAAGAGCGCCTGGGCGTTCGGAGGGCCGACAAGGACAAGGAGCCCCTCGACGTGGTGCTCGCCTCCAACATGATTTCGGTGGGCCTCGACGTCGACCGGCTCGGGCTCATGGTCGTCACCGGCCAGCCCAAGACCACGAGCGAGTACATCCA
>JAUHZF010000354.1 GCA_030426145.1 Polyangia bacterium | reverse complement strand
CTGTCGACGGCATGGGGTTCGGCAACTCCGGCGCCGACGCGAACGGGATGCAGCGCAACTTCCACTTCACCACCGAGATCCACACGCAGTTCGAGTACCAGCCGGGTCAGGTCTTCACCTTCCGCGGCGACGACGACCTCTGGCTGTTCATCGACAACCAACTCGCGATCGACCTCGGCGGCGTTCATGGCGCCATGGAGCGCACCGTCCAGCTCGACGACCTAGGCCTCACCGCTGGCGAGACCTACCCGATGGACATCTTCCACGCCGAGCGCCACACCAGCGCGAGCAACTTCCGCATGGTCACGACCATCGACTGTTTCGAGCAGCCACCGGTCCCCCAGTAGCCGCAGAACCCGTTCCTCCCGCCTCCCTGGCCGTCGCGCAGGCGTCCTACTCGAAGAAGAAGTCGCGCACGACCGCCATGTGCTGCATGCCGGTGGCGCCGCTGTCGCCCGCTTGGGCGGGGTCGAGATCGGTCAGCGGCGTGTATACGCGTGTGTCGATCACCGTACCGCCCGTAAAGCTGTTGCCGCCGATGACGACGTTGACCTGCAATGGGGCCAAGTCGTGGTCTGCGACGACCCAGTCGTAAGGGCGATTGCGGGGCTCGTTGGTTCCATCGTTGCCGTTCTGGTCGCGGGGATGAGGACCGGCGGTCACGAACTGGGATGCGAGGGTGTTCACTGCGAGCTCGTTGCGGTGGTTGGTGTTGAAGTCACCGCCGAGCACGACGTAGTCGTCGTCGGGGATGTTGTCCTGAATGTAATCCAGCAGGGCCTGCGCTTCCTGGTTCCGCGATGTGGCATTGCTCGAGAGGAGGTGCACGCTGATGGCCCACAGGTCTCGGTCGCCGGGCACGTCGAGCCGCGCCCAGACGAAGGTACGGTTGTCGACTTCGGCATCGACCCAATGGCCATCGGCGAGAATGGGCAGCCGCGTGACGATGCCATTCGGGATCCCGTTCGGGTGCTGAGCCCCCGGTCCACGCGTATAGCTGCACCCATCGCAGATCTGCCCGACGAGGGTGTTCATCGCGGCGTCGCCGTCGTTGCCGAAGCTCATCTCCTGCATGAGAATGACGTCGGCATCGAGTCCGCGGAGGATGCGAACTCCGTGACCCGCATCATAGGACTGCTGGTTGCCGCTCGACAGGTTGGCCGCCACGACCCGCACCATCGTCGCGGGACCGTTGCCGCCAACGCCGGCTCCCCCTCCCGTGCCGGCTCCGGACCCACCCGCGCCCTGTCCGACCGTGGTGGTCGATGTCGTGCCGCCACCCGCGCCGGTCTCTCGAGTGGTGGCGTCATTCTTGGGGCACGCCGCGATCAGCGCAACGCAGGTGAGGAGCAGAGCTCCCTTTACATGTTTGGCTCGGAGCTTCATTCGACGTTGGGGCAAATGACGTCCTCGACGCTCGCGTCGTTGTTGTCCTCGAGGCACTCGTTCTCTTGGCCCATGCCCATGCCGTCGGCATCGACCCGGACCGAGAAGCTCGTCCCGTTGGTCGGCGCAGATACGGTGACGATCTCGAACTGACCGGGCAGCAGCGCCTGCGTCGTGTTCACCGTGGCGATGGGGGTACCGGTGGCGGTCGCCCCTTCGTAGAAGCTCACCGGGATCCCCGCTGCTACGCCGAGGCTTCCGAGGTTCTGCACCGTGGCCACGAGCTCCACGCTCGCAGGGCAGCCCTGTAGCGATGCCCCGAGGCTCACCTGGAGATCGGGAGCATTGAAGACCCCCGCCCCTTGATTGGATTGCCGGTAGTTGTTGAACCCGGGGGGCACGATCCAGCTCGGGGACTCGGGGGCTGGGATCCCCAGCGTCGAGCTGACGTTGGTGATGTGATAGGCGTGCTGATTCCAGAGCTTTCGCGTGCGTACCCATTGGTCGTTCGCGTCGCCGTAGACGAAGACGCCGGCCTTGGACTGAGCGGCGGGATAGGGGCAGGTGACCCCATTGCTGAGGTGGTTGAGGTTGTTGGCCGCGACCACGACCTCGGTGTTGTTGTCACCGTCGACGTCGACCACCACCGGATACTCGTGGATGGTCGCCGACGAGCTCTCGATCTCCTGCAACACGGTGCCGTCGGGCCCGCTGTAGATGCGGAAGTAGCACTCGTCGCCGTAGACGACCTCGGCCACCCCGTCGCCTTCGAAGTCGAACACGCTCGAGCCCGTGCGGTTGCTCGACAGGTCCTGAGTCGGCTGACTCCACTGCAAGGTCAGGGTCGGGGTGGGTAGGCTCGCGTAGCCGAAGACGGCGTAAGCCCCACCGTTGGCGCTCGCGATCTCGGGCTCGGGATCGCCATCGAAGTTGGCGATGGTGGGCGGGCCGCCCGCCCCCGCCGCCGGCATCGCGAGCGATGCGAGCACGACGCCCGTCGTCGGGTCTTGCACGCGGAGGACGCCGCCCGCGACCACCACCACCTCGGGCGTCCCGTCTAGGTCGAGGTCGGCGATGGCGGGGTAGCCATCGATCTGGCCGTTGTCCCAGTAGACGGTTCCATCGGAGCGGAAGGCGCGTCGGCCCGTCACCAGCTCCTGGTCACCCTGGCCGTCGAGGTCGGCCACGATGCTCACCGCGCCGTAGTTGCCGTTGTTGGAACCGGAGTAGACACCCTGGTCGAAGCGGAGGGCGCCGTTGGCCTCGAAGACCACGCCGCCCACGGCGATCTCTGGTGTGCCATCCCCCTCGAAGTCCGCGATGGCGACGGTCGCCGAGCTCATCGAGGTCGTGTAGGGGGTGACCCCATCGGTCTGGGTGCTCGACCATTTGAAGGTGCCGTCGTGTTCGAAGGCGATGAGGCCACCGCCGGCCTTCGGGGTGACGATCTCGGCGAAACCGTCGCCGTCGATGTCGCCGAGCGCGGGGGTCCCGCGGGGGTTGACGCGATGGGCAGCCACGTAGACGTCGCTGCCGGCCGCCCACTTCTCGGCCCCCGTCGCACCGTCGAGGGCGCGAAGGAAGCCGGCCCCCGTGCCGCTGTAGTTGTCCGACGTGACGATGACGACGTCGGGCACGCCGTCCTTGTCGAGATCGCCCACGACCGGCGCGTTGATGACTTGAACCGCCGATGGCTCGATGGGGCTGGAGGTCCAGCTCCACTCCACCGCCGGCGTGAGGGTGCCGATCTGCGGCACGTACTCACAGAGGTCGTCGCCGGGTTGGGGAAGGCACCGACTGATGGTGGGTTCGCAGAACTCCCCTTCTTCGCAGTCGGCGAAGTCCTGACACGGGGCGCCGGGTGCGGTGCACGCTCCGGCCAAGCAGACTTCGCCGCCCGCACAACAGATGGCGAGGTCGGCGCCGCAGCGCACACCAGAGTCGCATGTGTCTCGACAGACGCCGAGCACGCACTGCTCGCTGGCCTCACAGCAGTCCCCACCCCCGCAGACCGTGCCCGTCTCGCAGTCATCGGTGGGAAGGATGCTGCCGCCATCGCTGCTGCCGCCGTCCCCAACTTGCCCCCCCGCGCCCCCGGTGCCCGTTGTTCCCGTTGGACTGACGAGCTCGGGGTCGCCCCCGCAAGCGAAGTAGCCGAAGACGAGGGCGATGAGGCCCAACCAACCTTGCCGAAGACGCACGGGGCCCAGTCTAGCAGAGGTCGCGGTCACCACACGGGCTGCGGGCATCCAAAAAGAGAAGACGTCGCGCTCTCATCCCTTGAAGGTCACGAGAGGCCTGAGGCGAGCCACGGGGCTCGCGATGCCCGCCTCTGCTTGCATCACCACGGGACCGATGGCCTTGTAGGCGGCGGTGGCTCCCTTTCGATGCACGTAGGCGCCGTGTTCGCGCGTCACCAGATGAGGGCCGGAGTCGTTCCTGTCAACCGCTCCCGTTATCCACCCACCACATGGTGACCAGCCGGCGCCGCCGATCAGAACGGTTCGGGCCGCTACCGTGGGCCAGGTATGGGTGGAAGAGAACCGCATCGCCGGGATGCAAGCGAGGCACCTCCCGGAAGGAGGTGTCGAACAATCCCGCGTTTCGCGAGGAGGTGTCGTAACGCCGCTTCAGATCGACGAGTGGGGTATGGTGCGTGCGCCCGAGCACCTCGAAGCCGCCGTTGTCTTCATCGCAGGGGTCGAGGGCGATGACGACGTGCGCGCCCCCGCTTTCGTCGAGCCGCTCACGAGCCGCACCAAACAGAAAACCGGCGTCCTGGTGGAAGGGGAATCCGCTGCCGAGTCGAGCCGCCTTCGGATTCACCTGATCGATCACGCAGCGCGGGGAGGCGAGCCCCGTTGCGCGCACCGCTTCGACGATCCGGCGGTCGGTGCGAAGCCGGGAGAAGAGGGCAGACGACTTCGACGGCCCGGTGATCTTGCGGAGCAAACCGGGGACGGCGGCACGCTCGCCTTTGCGACCCGACGCGGACTGCACCTCGAAGAAGGTGCCCCCGATGGTGGTATCGACGATGACATCGGCCACCTGCTCTTGAAGGGCATCGGTGGCGTCGTTCAGCGCCGACACCGTGTGCCCGTCGAGAAGGCCGCGCACGACGACCCAGCCTTCGCGCTCCCAGTGGGCGCGGTCGAAGGCGAAGTCGGATGTGGTGGCCATCTGCGGGATGTAGCGAAAGTCCGGGCAGTCCTCCAGTCCCCGTGGAGGCCAGTCAGGCGACCGGTTGTCAACCCATTCAACGTACCGCCGCACGCGTCTCCCGCTGAGCCGGCGCCACGTCACGGACGTGCTACGGGCTCCACATGCGCGTGCTCGCCGTCTCGTTACTCTTCGCCATCGCGTGTGCACCGTCGAAGCCAGCGGATCACGCCTCCACACCAAAGGCGCACGCGATGGTCGACGTCGACCTGGCGTCGGGGTCCGAGACTGGCGCCAACTTCACGCCGCCCGCGGAGATGAGCTTCGCGTGGCCTGCGGTCACCATCGTGCACGAGCAAAAGCTCGAGAACGGGGTCGAGAGCGAGGCGCGCTACGAGCTTCACCGGTGCCCCCACAAGAACGGTGAGGGCTACGTCTTCCGGCAACACGACTTCCAACTGGTCTCGGTGGCCGGGCTCCCACGCGAGCACCCCGAGGTGCAGCCGATCGCGCCTCGCATCGAGGCCCTCGGCGCCGCGTTTCCGCACGTCGTCGTCTCTTCCAGCGGCGCCTTGGTCGACGTCCGCCGCTTTCAAGACGTCATCGCGGCCTCCATCGCTCGGATCGGGAGGCCGGAGGTCCGCACGATATTGGAGCGCATGCGAGACAACCCAACCCTCGAGAGAATGCTCAAGGCCAAGGTCGGTGAGGTCTGGTTTGCCTGGGTCGCGGCCTGGGCCCTCTACGAGCCGAACGGCGAAGCGCGTCAGCTCTTCACGATGCCCGAGCTAGAGGTCGTCGGCGAAGACGCCCCCGACCTCGAGCTATGGGTCGATCGCAAGGGCACCGAAGGTCCCATGTACGAGCTCGAGCTCGTTCAGCGCGAAGGAAAGGAGCGTCTTCAGCCGCTCCTCGCCAGCGTCATGCGCCAGATCTTACCCGCCGACGCCTCCCAGAAGTCCATGAACGACTTCCTCGCTGCGGCTTCGATGTCTCGAACCACGACCTACCGCGTGCGCACGGACGTGCGGACCCTCTTCCCCGAGACGGCGAGCCGCCATCAGGTGCTGGAGATGTCTCTGCCGGGCGAAACCAAGCGACGTGAGGAGCGCCACGACTATCGCTTCGAGGCGGCCGAGGGGAAGTCGCCGAGCTGCGACTGACGGCATTCGCTAGACGTGCTGGTGACGGTCAGCGGCGGGCCATCAACACGGAGATGGTACAGTCTCGGCGCGGGGGAATGGCGACGCGTTCGACGAATGGGTACCAGCAGGCCGGCGCTGATGTAGCGGGGCTCGCGTCGCGTGTCGCCACGGGCGCCCTCATCATCGCCGCCGCAGGGTGCCTCGGCAAGGGTGTGCCGCACCGGGTGAGAGGCGTCACCCCGACCCCCGTCGCGACCAACCCCGCCGGGATGACGGCCGCCGCGGTCGAAGTCGACATCACCCCTCCCCCGGGGCTGCCGCTCTACGGCCACGCGTCCAACGGCAAGGTGGCGAAAGGGTACTGGCTTCGACTGCGCGGCCGGATCATCGCCATCGACGATGGACGCGGGCAACGGCTGGCCATGGTGCAACTCGACCTAGGGGCCAGTAGCGCACTGCTGCATCGCAGGTTGGCCCGGCGCCTCGCACCGCTCGGGGTCGGCCCATCCAACCTCGTGATGGCGACGTCGCATACCCACGGGGGTCCGGGCTCCTTCTTCGGGCATCGCTTCTACAACGGCTTCGTCGGTGCAGAGCCCGCCTACGAGCCGCGGCTGGTCGACTGGCTCGTCGACCAGATCGGCACGGGTATCGAGAAAGCCTTCAGCGAATTGGCACCGGCGCGGCTGCACATCCGCGAGGCCCAGGTGGCGGCGGGAGCGTCCTTCAATCGCAGTCGCCCAGCGTGGGAGAAGAACTTCGAAGCCGATGGCCACGCGCTTCCGACGGACGAGGTCGACCGAAGGCTCACGATGGTGCGCATCGATGCGCGACGGGCGGGCCGCATCCAGCCGATCGCCGCCTGGTCGATCTTCGGCGTGCACGGCACGGCCATGCCCTCGAGCTTCGACCTCTACCACGGCGACGTTCACGGCCTTGCCGCTCGCAAAATCCGCGACCGCATCGAGAAGAAGTGTGGGACCCACGGATTCGTCGCCGCCGTGGCCAATGGTGCTGAAGGCGACGTCGCCCCCGGCGCCGACGAAGGCGCGCTCTCCGAACAGGGCAAGGGCCTAGCTCTTCGTGTGGCGTCGCACATCGCCGACGCCGCCGTGGCCGCCTTCGGCCCCTGCCCTGCCTCCGATGCTGCCCTCACCGGCCAAGACCTACCCATCCGCGTCGGCTACCGGGAGGTCTCATTGCGAAGCGCCGGTACCAGCGAGGGGCGGTTGTGCCCTGAACCCTCGCTCGGCTCCCCCCAACTCGGCGGCTCGGAAGAAGGCCGCGGGCCGCTCTACGGGTTCCTGGGCATGCGCGAGGGCACGACGCGTTCACCTCGTGGCTGCGCCGCGACCAAAGTGAAGTTTGCAGGAGGAGCCCAGGCGCTCTTCGTCAAACCCGAGGACTATCCCGACCTCGCCCCCTTTCAGGTCATCGCCTTTGGTGATGCGCTCGTGCTCGCCGCCATTCCCGGCGAGCCGACCACCGAGGTCGGACGGGCGGTGGTGGGGGCGATCGTCGACCCCAAGACCTGTCCCCGAACCCCCGACGCGAGCCCAGCCCGCTTCGCACGCGCCGCGGTGATGGGGCTGACCAATGGCTACGCCACCTACTTCACGATGGGCCCCGAGTACCTCGCACAGCACTACGAAGGCGGCGCGACCCTCTACGGCCCCCACCAAGGCCAGCTCGCGGTCGAAGAGCTCTGCGGACTCGCCCACCATCTCGACCATCCCTCGTCGATAGACCATCGTCCGCACCGGCTGTTCTTTCCCGGTGAGGCCTCTCACGCGTTTCCGAACGAGCCCTGCGACACGACGACGTGGGAAGCCCTGGATACGGACGGCGAACACGACCGGTTCCAATGGCGCGCCAGCGACCCGCAGCAGCTCTGTCCCCTCCCCGCCATCGAGGTGAGATGCGGGGACGACGTCGTAGCCACAGACCGTGGCTGGGCCCTCGAGGTGCGCAGGAACGGTGAATGCTGGGAGGCGACCTGGGCTCGCGGCGATACCCACACCGGAAGAACCTGCACGATGCGCATCGCGCGTGGCCCCGGGGACTGGATCACTTCGCAGAACATGGCGGGGGCGACGCCGTGAGGTGGCGTCCCCTCACGCTCGCGGCCGTCATCGCGATGTTGCTCGCGGGTTGCCCGGACCGCTGGCACCTCGCCCGCGTGGAAGGCGAGCGACCGACCGTTCACCCCAAACTTTGGGACGAGGTCCACGCGACCGCGACCGAGATCGAAAGCGAGGTCGAGCTCGACGGGACGTGTCGTGATGCCCGGCGCCCGCTCGTGCATTGCGCGAACGCGCAGCACCGCGGGTTGTGCAAGTCCTCTCACGACGCCTCGCCACCGTCTCCCAGCACGTTGCGCCCCTTGTGGAGCTTCGTGCACATGAGCGACGTGCAGCTCAAGGAGCACCGCGTGACGATGGAAGGCGCCATCAGTACGGAGGCCTACGATGGCCTCACCAACGGCGCGCTGCGCCACCCTCAGCTCGAGCGCCACGACGACGCCGTGCTGCTCGCCACCGTGCTGTCGATCAACGCCCTCGCCGATACGCAATGGCTCGAAGGAACGTTTGCGCCCTACCCCAACCCCCGTCGCCCTCGCTTCGTGCTTCACACCGGCGATGCGGTCGACGTCGGTCTGTTCAGCGAGCTGACCCAGTTTCTCGTCACGATGGGCGAGCTGAAGCTGCCGTTCTACAACGCGGTAGGCAACCACGACGGTCTCTTCTTCGGCACCTTCCCCTTCGAGCGCATCAAGGGAGCCAACGTCCTCCTGCCCTACGTGCCCATCTACGACAGTGACCGTTTCATGCGCTTCCATTCGCCCGAGGGGGCGGCGGCAGATCTCTCGGTGCCCGAGATGAAACAGGCGAGCGGCAACGAGCACCCACCCACGCGTTTCGGTGTCGCCTTCGCCAAGGACCAGCTAACGGCCGCCCTGCAGAAGGGTCGCGACGGGCCTCAGTCCGACTTCCACGGTTTCGACCTCGCCTGCCATCGCGGTCGCAAGAGCGGCAAGGCAGATGGCGGCCTGTGTCCGGAGGCACGTGGCTACTACAGCTTCGACGTCGCGCTCCCCGACCTCGAAGATGAACGGCGCCGGTTGAGGTTCGTCGTGCTCAACACGAGTGAGATCCTGCCCGAGACCATCGGTGAAGGTTTCTCCCGCCTCTCGAAGGGGCATCTGCAGCCCGAGCAACTGCGGTGGCTGGAGCACGAGGTGACCCGCGGCAGTGAGGATGGGGCCACCGTCTACTCCATCGTCGCCGGACATCACACGCTGGATTCGATGCTGAAGGACCAGCAGCGGGAACGCCTGCTCGAGATCTTCACCCATCGACCCCGGGTATTGGCCTACCTCTCCGGCCACACCCATCGCGACGATGCGGTGCGCCACCTGTACGATGGCAAGGCGGTGTGGGAGCTCACCGCAGGTTCGACCCTCGTGTACCCGCAGCTGTCGCGGCTCGTGGAGCTGTTCGAGGACACCAGCGAGGGACGGCTTTGGCTACGCGTGGCGACCTTTCGGCAGCAGTTGAGCGACCACGTGAACCAGCTCCCGGCAGCGTCTCGATGTGCCCAGCTCGCGCGGCGGACACGCCTGGGTCGCGGCGGCGCCGAACGCGACACCGATCACGCCCGCACCGATGAAGCGGTGGCCATCCAGAAGGCCAATGGCCTTTTCCTCGTCGACCCCTGAAGGAGCTCCTCCGTGTCCAACGCCAGCCTGAAGACCAAGATCGAGAACGCGTTCATCCCGTACGCGAAGGCCTACTGCACAAAGCCGGCGCAGGCCGCGCTCACCGTCATCGTCGACGACGCGGATGCCGTCTGCGTGTTTGCGATGAACGCTGCAGACTTCGCGACGATCGACGGGGACGCCAACCTCAAGAGCACCATCACCCGCGCCTACAACGGCCTCGTTCGCCACGTGAGCCAAAACGGCCGCACGCCCATCCTCGCCTATCAGTCGACGTAGTGCGTGGCGTGCGAGCGCCCTCGGCTGCCCGCCGGAAGCGAGCGAGCCGAGGACTGGTCGTCGCGCGGATCGGCTAGTTGCAGTTACGCACGCAGCGGCTGACGAGAATGTCGTAGTAAACCGCCGTCTCGTACCGCTTCTTGCAGCGCGTGTAGCACTCCTTCTTCTCGGCCGAGGCGGCCTCACGCTCGGCCTTGGCGGTGAGCACCTTCATGGCCTGCTTGGAGCCGTACAGGATGGTCTTCGCCTCTTCGGCGTGCTCGCCCGTCGGG
>JAUHZF010000353.1 GCA_030426145.1 Polyangia bacterium | reverse complement strand
CCTCCTCGGGCGCGAGGCCGCCGGCCTCGGTCACGATGGTGACCGACGGAGCCGCGAGCTCGGGGAGCACATCGACGGGCATGCGCGACGTCATCACGGCACCGCCCACCAAGAGGGCGGCGGCGAGAACCAGCACGATCCAGCGCTGTCGGAGCGCGAGGCGAATGATGGCGTCGAACATCTCAGTGTCGGTGCGACTCGACGGTGCCCATGACCGCCGCCAAGTGGATGTCGAAGGCACCCCGTGTGACCACGCGTTCCCCCGGCTCGACCCCCTCGACGATCTCGACGTATCCCCCATCCCGCTCGCCGGTGGTCACCCGCCGCTGGAGAAACGACTCGCCGCCGGTCTGAACGAAGACGAAGGGGACCGTGTTGATCTCGACGACGGCGGACTCGGGCACCGCGACGCGCTCCACGGCTTCGCCGATTCGCACGAGCAGCACGCCGGTCGCGCCTGGGGCGAGCCCCTCGTGAGCCCCCAACGACGCGGTCCACGTCGCCAGCTGGCTCGACGGATCGACGAAGGGTCGGGGCGAGAGGAAGCCCGCTTCATGGCCCAGCGCGGTGCGTTGTCCGCCGAGCCGAAGCGCGGCTGGCGAGGCGCCCTCCCACACCACGTCGTGCCGTGCGACGAAGCGTGCGCGCGCCCACAGGGTTCCGCTTCCTCGTAGCCGCACGAGGGGCTCACCCGGGTGAACCGGCCCACCGTGCTCCACGAGCACCTCGGCTACGGTGCCGGGGGCGGTCACGGAGATCGGGATCCCGCCCTTTCCCTGGGGGGCCACGATCTGTCCCAAGCGGCGCTGTGCGCTGCGCAGTCGTGCCAGCGCCGTCGCGAGCTCGGCCTTGGCCTCGACGAGCCGTTTGTCGGGCAAGAGCCCTTCGGCGACGAGTGGCCCCACCCGGTCGACCTCATGCTGGGCATGCTTGCGCGCGAGGGAGGCCTCGTCGAGGGCGAGCTGGAGGCGGCTGAAGTCTTCGCCGGCCACAGAAGGAGCGACCGTACCGAGGATCGTACCGGCCTCCAGCGCCGTACCCAAGGTCACGGCTCCCGCCTCACGAAAGAAGAAGCGACCTCCCGTTGGGGAGGCGATGGTGAGCTGGTCGTCCGAGGCGACATCCACGACCGCGGGCAGGGGGATCTCACGGGCCATCTTCCGCTTGGTCGACCAGGTCGTCGCGAACGGGATCTTCCACTGTTGCTCCTTGAGGAACGACAGCTCAGCGCCTCCTGCCTCCTCCTCGGACGCTGGCGCTTCGGCGGCGACCTCGACCTCGCCGCAGTCGAACTCGGCCCGAGCTCCGTCGTCTTCGAAGATCATGGTGAGCCGATAGGTTCCCGCCTCGGCCGGGGCTGGCACTTCGGGGGTGAAGATCCCCGCCCGGGCGACACCCTCGACGGACTTCTCCGACGCGACCTTGCCGGCCTTCGAGAACCGGACGGTGAAGGTGCCCGCGGTCGCGGGCTGGAACCCGTCGAGGATGGTGATGTGGGCGTGGTGCGCGACTGGCTTTCCCGGTTGCGGCGGGTCGAGCTCGACGAAGAGTTCGTGTCCCTCCGTCCACCGCGTGATGGCCAGCGGCTCGGGGCCCTCCTCCTCGTCACCGGACCCGTGACCGTGGCCGTGGCCGTGGCCGTGGTCATGACCCTGGTCCCCAGGCTCTTCGTGCTCGTGGCATCCCCAGACGGCGAACGGCATCGCCAGGACGAGAACCCGCAGAAGAGCTGCGTTGCGTCGCCTTCTCGTGCCAGACGGCGTCATTGCGAATCTCCCGCGGCGGCGCCAACGCTGATGGCACATGCCTCGTCGAGGCGGCGATCACCCAACCGACCGGCGGCGGTGATCCAAGCGATGCTGGCCTCGGTGCGCTGCGCCTCGAGGTCGAGCTCTGCGAGTCGTGCGGCCGAGACGGCCTGGTAGGCTTCCAGCACGTCGAGGATCGAACCCTCTCCGGCGAGGTAGAGCCGCTCGGCGGCCTCCATCCAGCGTGAGGCGAGCACGACCGCGTCGTCGCCTGGGTCGGCCGCGTCGAGGACCTCTCGTCGGGTCTCGGCTTCGGTCCGCGCCGCCTCGAGTCGACGTCGGGCGACGGTCGCTCGTGCTTCGCTGAGTGATGCGGCCGCTCGCGCGCGTCGCGCTTCGCCTTGCCCGTGGTCGAAGAAGGTGAGCGGGACCGACAGCCCGAGCGAGAACCCGTGGCCCGTCGTTGCGCCGGCGCCGCCGACGTTGCGGTAACCCGCAAACAAGCTGATGTCGGGGGCCCAACGACGTTCAGCGGCCTCGGCGCGCAAAGCGTCGGCGTCGCGTCGAACGAGGAGACTCGCGACCAGAGGATGCGGGACTTTCGTCGGCTGCTGAGCCCTCGCCACCGACTGGTTGAGCCGCGTGGCGGAGCTGGGGTCGATGCGGATCGGTGAACCCGCCATGGCGCTGAGCCAACCGCGATGGGCCGCGAGCTCGCTTCGAAAGGGGCGCGCTGAGAGCGCGAGCGTCGCGCGGCGTGCTTTCAGGCGCACGACGTCCGCCTTCGATGACTCCCCGCCGGACTGCAAGCGCTCGAGCCGGTCGATGAGCCCCTGCATGCGTTGGGACAGCTCGTCGTAAACGGCGACGCGCGAGGAGGCGATCGCGGCCCGCGCGTAGCGGGCCCGCATCCGCAGCGCGAGGTCGAAGTTGGTCTGGCCCGCCGACAGGCGTTGCGCCCGAAGCTCGGTCTCCGCGGCGTCTTGCAGGACGAACCAGCTTCCACCGATGCCGAGGGATACGCCGAGTCCCACGATGGCCTCGTAGTCCTTGGGCCCCGTCAGCGAACGGTTCAGATTCAGACCGAGCGACGGGTTGGGCAGGACGTAGGCCGCATCGACCTCCGCTCGCCCCACGTCGACGGTGGCTGCGACGACAGGGCCGCCGACGCGCTGGCAGGCCTGCACGATGGTTTGTGTTTCTCCGGTCGGTGATGCAGTGGGCGGAGGAGGCGCTTGTGCGTGCGCCACCGGGCAAGCCAGGAAGATGGCAGCGCCGACAAAAACCGATGGCCAATCGGACTTTGGGGTGTGCGCTGTGGCTGATGTGAAGACTTTCATCGCGAAGCGGACTCAGTGGAGAAGGAGGATCAGCGTGGATTCGACGCTGTGGTGGAGCGCGTGACCGAGCGCGACGGCACACGCGAGAGAAGCCGCCATGAGCCAGACGCCCGAGAAGCGCACCTCGGGTTGGGCGCCGTCGGTCAGCAACGAGCGCACACGGAGCTCGAGTTTGCCCTGCCACGAAAGCAGCGCCACGCTCGACGAGGCCAGCGCGCGTTGGGTGTGCAAGAGGGCTGCCGCGACCGAGACCCTGTCGTGCACCGTGGCCGCGGCCGCTTCATCGGAACGGCGCTCGCACGCCAACGACAACTCCGACATCAAGAAGCGGGAAACGTGAGCGGTGTGGAGGAGGGCCCCTGTTGCGGCCACGAGCTTCACGAGCGCATGGCGCTCACGTGCGTGACACTGCTCATGTGCCACGACCGCGCGTCGTTGCTCGTCGGACAAGGCTTCCGTGAGCGACCTGCTCATGAACACCCGTGGTCGCACGATCCCCGCGGTCAATGATACGGGGCTGGGGGCATCGACGATGATGGTGCCTTCGTCGTCGTGCGAAACCTCCAGAATGCGAAGCGTTCGCCCCATGCGGAGTCCATGGCGCAACTCTCGCACGAGTCGCCACATGCCACTGCCTACCCATGTTGCCCACCCGGCCAGGAGCGCTGCGCCGATGGGGGTCATCGTGGCCGCAGAGACGTGCATCAGACACAGGTGCACGTGCCCTGCGTGATGCGGACAATGGTCGTGCGCCAGCTCCACCGCGGCGAGCAGAGAGGGGGAGTAGCCGCCGAGAAGCATGAGGGTGGCGAGGATGGCTGGCGCCCAGGCCACGATGAGCAAGGGGGCGATCTGGCCGCGAAGGGCGCTTCTCCGCAGTCCCGATTGCCAGAGGGGATGGGTCGCTCGAAGGGTGAGGGTCGCCACCGAGAGCAAGAGGAACCACGTGACGGCCGCCTGAATGAACAAGTCAGCCGTCATGGTCTTCCTCTCCCCGGCGCCGGTGCTCCAGCCGCTCCGCAACGAGCGCCTCGAGCTCCTCGAGAACGCCATCCCCCTCACGCTCGGCGTAATCGACGGCGGCGTTGATGAGAAGTGAGGGCTCCTGCGCGAGGGGCGCCACAGCTTGCCGGATGAGGCGCATGCCCAGCTCCTGCCGCGTGACCGCCGGCTCGTATACATAGGCGTGCCCCACCTTCGTACGGGCGAGCAGGTCCTTGCGGTAGAGCCTGTCCATCGCCGATTGAACGGTGTTGAGGCTCACGCGACGCGGCCGGCCGAGTGTTCGGTGCAAGTCTTTCACGCTGCCGGGACCCGACGACCAGAGGTGCTTCAGGACTGCCGCCTCCAACGGGCCGATGGTCAGCTCGGACATGCGCCTAGACTCCTGTACGGAAAACCGATCGTCAATCGGTTTTTCGTCGACGCTTGCTAGCATGTGGACATGAGCGCTCCCCCCGAAGCACGCACGCGCCTGACCAACCCGCTGGCGCACCGAGCCTATCGAAGGCTCTTCGCCGCGCAGGTCACCTCGTTGGTGGGAACGGGGCTGACGACCGTTGCGCTCGCCCTCCTCGCACACGACATGGCCGGCGGTTCGGCGGGGGCCGTGCTCGGCTCGGTGCTGGCGATGAAGATGCTCGTGTACGTCTTCGTGGCGCCCTTGCTTGGCTCCGTGGCGCATCGGCTTCCGCGTAAGCACCTGCTCATCGGCCTCGATGTGGTCCGGGCCCTCATCGTGTTGGTCCTGCCATGGGTCGATCAGCTGTGGCAGATCTATGCGCTCGTGGTGGTCTTGAGCGTGGCGTCTGCGGGCTTCACGCCCGCGTTTCAGGCCACGATTCCCGATGTGCTTCCCGACCAAGACACGTACACGCGAGCCTTGTCCCTTTCGCGCCTCGCCTACGACCTCGAGAACCTAGCGAGTCCTTCACTCGCGGCGCTTGCGCTCACCTACGTGAGCTACAGTCGCCTCTTCCTCTTCGATTCGGCGACGTTCCTCCTGTCCGCCGCTCTCGTTGGAATGACGGCGGTGGGCGCACCGTCCCAACCGCTCGCTCGAACGAGCGAAGGCTGGAGCGGCCTGTTCTTCGGCCTGAGCACGTACCTGCGAACACCGCGCCTTCGAGGTTTGCTCGCGTTGCACTTCGCGGGGGCGGCCGCCGGGGCCATGGTGATCGTCAACACCGTGGTCTACGTCCGCAGCCAACTCGCGCTGGGCGCGTCTGAAACCGCATGGGCCATGGCGGCGGCGGGTGGCGGTTCGATGATAACTGCACTCGTCTTGCCTCGCCTGCTCGATCGCTTCGCCACGGAGCGGCACGTCATGCTTCTCGGGGCCGGATGCGCGGCGAGCGCGTTGGTCGTCGGGGCTCTTCTCCCCCCGTCCTTGGTGTCTCTCTCGGTGTCGTGGTTCGTGGTCGGCGTCGGAACGAGCGCCATCCAGACGCCGGCTGGCAGGCTCGTCCACCGAACCTGTCACGGGGAAGATCGACCCGCAGTCTTCGCGGCTGAGTTCGGTCTATCTCACGCGGCATGGTTGGTGGCCTACCCGACGGCAGGTATCGTCGGCACCTACGCCGGTCTGCACGCAGCTTTTCTGGCGCTGGCCGCCATCGCGGGCATGGCCACGATCATCGCTTGGAAGGTGTGGCCCGCGGGCGAAGAGCTGACGCTCGAGCACGACCACGAGGCCGTGGTGCACGAACACCCTCACATCCATGATGACCACCACGACCACGACCACGAAGGCTGGGAGGGGTCGGAGCCACACGAACACCCCCATACGCACCACCCGATGACACATCGGCACGAGTTCGTGATCGATGCGCACCATGGTCGATGGCCCGTCTGAGCGAGCGCATCACCCGCTCAAGACTCCTCGTCGAGCCAGGCCGTGAGGGGAATGCGCTCGATGCTCTCGTCGGCGATGTAGGCCATGTGGCCCTCGTGAGGCATCGGGATCCCGATGCCGCCCAGGGTGGGGAAGATCCCGACGTCGCCGCGATGGCGCTCGCCCCCCTGCAAGACCACCAGGTCCTCGTCGCCGTCGTTGGTGAGGTGGTGCACCGTGCCGTCGCAGGGGAAACCCATGAAGTCGCCGGGCGCGAGGGGGAAATGTTCGTCGCCGATGAGGGCGCGCCCCCGCCCCGACACCACGTAGACCCACTCCTCTTGGTAGAGGTGTGCGTGAGGGACGAAGGCCTCTTTCCCGGGCGGGATGCGCGAGATGTTCACCCCGGTGCGGGTGAGACCGGCGAGGTCGCCGAGTCGCGTCATCCAGATCTCGCTGTTGTCGTTCTTCGGATGTCGGACCCGTGAGGCCTTCGCCTGCACGGCGGCTCGCACGATGTGCTTCGGTTCGCTCATCATCAAGCCCTAGCTGTGCTCGAGGTGCGTGGCCAGCCGCGTAGACCCCAACGAACGACGGTGCTGTTCCCCGCCGTTCAGCCTGGTAGCCTAGGTGTCCCGGGGGGGAACATGACAGTGGCCGAGATCACCATCGTCCTGTCCATCGGCGCCATGGTGACGATGGCGATCACGGTGGCCGCGTTCGCGCGCGCGCGAACACGGCGCGAACTTTATATCTTCTCGCTCAGCTGTGCCGTGGGCGCGGTCTACGGCGCCGTCATCCTGGTCCACATCGAGGGGGTGGCCGCCAACCTCGACGTCGGGGTGGCGACACGTCTCGGCTACTTCTCGGCCTGCACCTACATCGGCCTCAAGGTGAAGTTTCTCGCTCGGCACGGCCACCTCGAGCTCCGCAAGGTCGAACGCATCTTCGGCTTCGGGGCTCCCGCCCTCGCCGCCGCGCTCACGCTCATCCCTCGGGTCATGTTCGTGCCGGGGGCCGAGCGCAGATTCCAGGCTCTCGGGGCGGTGTGGCGGGCGCCGATTCCGGCCGCCGGGGGCCTCATCTGCATGGGTTTGGTGGCCTCCGGGCTGCTCGTCATCGTGCACCTCGCCTATCGCCTTCGGCACACCTTCTTCAGCGGGGGCACCGTCTTGGCGAGCCTGGTCGTGCTCTTGATGACCGGCTCCGCCGACATGGCCACGACCTGGGGGGTGGTCGACCTTCCTTATCTCGGACAGGTGGCAGCCGTCGGGGTGAGCCTCGCCTTGGCGGCGCAGCTGGCGAGCGAGTGGGGCGACGAGGCGAGGCAGCTCATCTCCCTGCGACGATCGCTCGAGCAAGGACTCGGCTCGCGTAGCAAGGAGCTCGAGTTGGCGCGTGATGCGCTCGCGCACCAGGATCGGCTCGCCGAGGTGGGGCGGGTCGCGGCGTCGGTGGGACACGAGATCAACAATCCCCTCACCTACGTGAAGGCCAACCTCGAGATCCTGAAGGGCGACCTGGCCGACCGCGACGAGCAGCGAGAGCTCGTGGAGGAGTCCCTCGAGGGCGTCGACCGCATCGGCTACATCGTTCGCGACCTTCGCCAGCTCTCGCGTCGCGGCAAACCGGAGCTGGTGCCCGTCGATCTCGGAGAGGCGATGGGTGCGGTCGTGCGGACCGTCCGCCATCGGCTCGGCCACAATCGCCGCGTCGACGTCGACATCCCACCAGGTCTGTTCGTTCAGGCCGAGGCCACGGGGCTCACGCAGATCTTCATCAACCTCGTCACCAACGCCCTCGACGCCCTGCCCGACGACGAGGAGCCACACACCATCGAGGTCGTGGCACGTGTCGACGGGAATCGAGTGGAGTTGACGGTTGCCGACGATGGTCCGGGGCTCCCCGACGAGATCCGAGATCGTATCTTCGAGCCCTTCGCCAGTGCTTCCGATGGAGGCCTGGGCCTCGGCCTCACCATCGTGAAGAACCTCGTCGATGCCTTTGGCGGTTCCGTCGACGTCGCCTGTCCGCCCGCGGGCGGTACGGTCTTCACCGTGCGTCTCGCACGCCGCGTACCGAGCCGGTTGGGCAAACCCGGCGCTCAGGCAAAGCTCGAGGACGAACGTCTGTCGACGATGCGGATCCTCGTCGTCGATGACCAGCCCGAGGTGGGGCGTGCCGTTCGACGATTTCTCAAACCGGCGGACGTCGTAGCCGTCATGAGTGGCTTCGCGGCCGTGGAGGCCGTGGAGGAGCAGCCAGTCGACCTGGTCATATGCGACGTGATGATGCCCGGCATGTCCGGCCTCGACGTCTGGGAGCAGCTCCACCACCGACCCTCGGGCCCTCCTCCTTTTCTCTTCATGACGGGAGGCGCGTCGACGCAGGGACTCGAGGAGTCCTTGGCGTCGAGCGGTGTGCCCGTGCTCTACAAACCTTTCTCCAGAGAAGAGGTCCTCCGTCGATTCGATCAGCTGCGACCGAACCGACCATCCCAAGCCGCCTCCTAGTCGAAGGGGATGACGCGCTAATGGGCGGGAAGGTGTTCAAGGTCGCCACCCTATGCTCGGTTGGGGTACCCTTGAGCACCTGTGGGCGCTCATGGGTGAGTACCAAGACGACGACGCACTCGAGACGACACGGGTCGAGCGCGTGTCGCAGGACGAGATGCCGACGCGTCGGACGACCCCACCTGCCAAGGAGGTGTCTGGGGTCGCCTTTCACGAGCTGACGAGGACGGAGGACTTCGACACCCAAGAAGACCCGCCGGTCTCCGAGCCACCGGCGCTGCTCGAGGGGACCACGGTCGACCATTACCGCGTCATGCGTCTGCTCGGGCGCGGCGGCATGGGCGAGGTGTACCTCGCCCGCGACACGAGGCTCGGCCGCAAAATCGCCCTCAAGATCGTGCTCGAGCGGGCGCTCCGCGGGCAGCGAGAGAAGGATCGCTTCCTCTTCGAGGCGCGCGCGACGGCTGCCCTCAACCACCCGCACATCGTCACCATCTTCGACACCGGTGCGCACGAGGGGCGCCCCTACGTCGCCCTCGAATACCTCGAGGGACAGAATCTCCGCGAGCGCTTGGCCGAGCGCGAGCTGTCCCTTCCCGAGAAGCTGCGCATCGCGCGGGCCATCGCCGAAGCTCTGGCCCACGCCCACGACAACGGCATCCTCCACCGCGACCTCAAGCCGGCCAACGTGGTCATCGCCTTCGACGGTCGATTGCGGGTGGTGGACTTCGGGCTCGCCAAGGTGCTCACCGACGACGCGACCGAAGACGACCCCTCGTTCATTCCGGGCCTGACGCAGCTGCAGGAATCCCACGACGACACCTGGACGGCGGGCACGCCGAGCTACATGGCGCCGGAGCAATGGCGAGGTGAGAGCGGCGGTTCGGCCACCGACGTATGGGCGCTCGGCGTGATCGTGTTTCAGCTGTGCACAGGTCGAAAGCCCTTCGAGGCCGAGAACACGATGATGCTCGCGGCCGCCGTCTGCTCGAAGGACCCTTCGCCTGCCGTCGATGCCGACGTCCCGCGGGACCTGGTGCAGCTCGTCGCGAGGTGCTTGCTCAAGGATGCTGCGCAGCGACCGCGGGCGGAGGAGGTGGCGGACGTGCTCGGGCGTTTGCTCGAAGCCGAGACCTCTGGACCTCAACTCGACCAGGAACCCTTCCGTGGGCTCTTGCCCTTCGGCGAAGAACAGGCGGGCAGCTTCTTCGGCCGCGAGGTCGAGATCGCCGCCTTCGTAGAGCGCGTCCGCGTGCAGCCCTTGCTGCCCGTGGTGGGCCCGTCGGGCGCGGGCAAGAGCTCCTTCGTCCGCGCCGGCGTCTTGCCTCGGCTCCGCGAGCAGGACAGCTGGCGCATCCTGGACGTGCGACCGCAGGGACGTCCGTTTCGGGCCTTGGCCGCAGCACTGCTCGAGGCCGAGCGCGCCGGCTCGGGGGAAATGGACTCCGTCGCGCCGCGTGGGATCGACGCTGCGGCCGACGTCCTGCGCAACGAGCCCGCGCAGCTCTTCTTGCGGCTGCGCACGCTGGCGGAGA
>JAUHZF010000352.1 GCA_030426145.1 Polyangia bacterium | reverse complement strand
CTCGTCGAGGGCGCCGACCTCGTACTCCAACAGCAGCGCCTCGGGGATGTGGTGCTGAGGCTTACTCATGCTCCCTCCCGCTGTCTGGAGGCGCCACGCGCTCGCGGAGTTTCTTCATCGCCAGACGAAAGCGTGACTTCACGGTGCCCAAGGGCAAGCCCGTCGCGTCGGCGATGTCGCTCTGGGATCGTCCTTCGATGTAGGCCATGACGATGAGATCACGCTGTTCGGTGGGCAGTCCGGCGATGGCGTCGCGCAGCTCCGCGTGACGCCTCGCCGCATCGACCTCACGGTCTGGCGACCGCTCGGAGGGCACCATCGACTCCTCGGGGTCGGGCTCGGGGCGCCGGCGGCGGCGGATCTTGTCGATGTAACGGTTGCGCGCGATGGTGAAGACCCAGCTCGCAGCCGAGGCCCGTGAGCTGTCGAAGCTGTCGGCCTTGCGCCAGATCGTGAGCATGACGTCCTGGGTGACGTCGGTGGCGGTGGCAGCGTCGGCGTTGCGCTTGAGGAGATAGGCCCGGACCCGCGGCGCGAAGCGCCGGTAGAGCACAGCGAAAGCCTCACGGTCGCGGCGCGACGCGATGGCTTCGAGGCAGGCGACGTCGGTGAGGCTTTCCACGCGGGCCCATCCGTCTTGCGAGCAGGGCCACCACGCGTCAAGCGCGGCCGCTCTGAAGACTGATCCCACGTCGCACATCTCACGGGGTCTACGAATAGGGTCCTCCAGCTGGATTTCAGAAATTCGAGATTTTTTCGTAGCGACTTTTTTCGCGACTGGGTGATCCGCGGCCGGCTTCGGCCCGTAGCGCTCACCAAACACGGGGCGAGCCGGCACGACGACCGAGAGGGTCGGGCCCACACGCCGCCCCTGCTTACGGAGAACAACTCGACATGAAGAAGCGACTGGCCACCCTCGGCCTCATCGTCGCCGGGGGGACGTTTAGCAACGGCCTCATGGCGGCAGACCACATCGACGCGCCCGGCGCCACCGCCGAGCCCACCGCCGACATCACCGACCTCTACGCGTGGATGTCGCCCAACGCCGCCAACCTGAACCTGGTGCTCGACGTCTTCCCGCTCGCCGGGGCCGACGCCGCCTTCACCACCGACGTCGTCTACGTCTTCCACCTCAACTCCTCGGGAGCCTACGGCGACCCGCAGACCGAGACGACGATCACCTGCCAGTTCTACACCGAGACCAACATCGAGTGCTGGGGCGGCGGTCAGTACGTCGAAGGCGACGCCAGCAACGTGATGGGCATCACCAGCGCCGAAGGTGGCATCCGCGTCTTCGCCGGGAAGCGCAACGACCCCTTCTACATGGAGTTCGAAGGCTTCACCGAGACCACCGCGGCAGTGAAGGACGCCGTGTCGAACAACCTGCTCACCTTCGATAACGACGGCTGCCCGCTGCTCGACAACGCCACCGGCACCGCCCTCCGCACCCAGCTGCAGAGCGGCGCCAACGGCGCGGCGGCGAGCGACTTCTTCGCCGGCGCCGACGTCATGAGCATCGTCATCCAGGTCGACAAGACCCTCGTCACGAGCGGCGGCGCGCTGCTCGGCGTCTGGGCCAGCACCCACCAGGCCAACTGATTCACGGAGACAAGACGATGAAAAGCACTCTTTCAATGGCAAGCATCTTCGTGGTGGCCACCGCCCTCGTGGCGGGTTGCGGCGACGACGACCCCGTAGACCCCACGGGCAGCGGCGGCTCCGGCGCCAGCACCAGCAGCTCCTCCTCGTCCTCCTCGGCGGGCGGCATGGGCGGCAGCGGCGGTACCGGCGGCATGGCTGCCATGCCCCGCGGCGAAGACAACCCGCCCACGCCCGGCGCCCAGATCGACCGCACGGGTCGGCCCGCCATCAGCACGGCCCTCATCGAGGCCTTCAACCCCGACAGCGCCGCGGCCGGCATGGTCAAGGACGCCTACAACCAGGCAGCTCCCGCGCAGTGGGGTGAGTTCGCCGACGAGATCGAGTTCAGCCTCGCGGTGCTCGACGGGCTCGATGAAAACTGCGGCAACCAGCTCGTGGCCGACGGCGACCCCAACGACCGCTACGCCTTCCTCGCGGGTGTGCTCGCCGACGACCAGCTCTACGTGCTCACCACCAGCGGCACCTGTGGGACCTACCTCGGTCTCGAGGGTGAGATCACCGGCGCACTCCCGGCCGGCATGGGTGGCTGCGGCGGCCGTACGCCGGCCGACGACATCATCGAGCGGAGCTACTCGGTGCTCGCCCTCGGCGCGCTCGCCGGCTTCGACGACACCATCACCGCCGACGATGGCGCGCAGACCGCCACCTTCCCCTTCCTGGGGGCGCCGCAGTGATGAACAAGACCAGTACCGCCCTGGTGCTGCTGGTCCTGGGTGCCGGATCGACGGGGTGTTCCTCGTCGACCCCGGCGCCCTCCCCCACCGGGGAGGTCAGCGAGCCCATCATCTGCTCCGCCGATGACCTACCCCAGGTTCAGCGCAACACCACCAACGGGAGCACGGCGCGCAAGAACCTCGACGCGATGATCGACGGCCGCCGCGGCCTGGTGGAGCGACGCCCGAACGATCTCTCGGCCCGGATCCTGCTCGCGAGCCTCCTGCTCGAGCGCACGCAGTACGCGGGAACCTTCGACGACTTCGATGAGGCCTTCGAGCACGCCGAAGCTGCCGTCGAGCGCCATCCAGACGACGGCCGCGCGCACCTCCTGCTCGGCCAGGTTCAGTCCGCCGTGCACGAATTCGATGCCGCCCTCGTTTCCATCGAAGAGGCGGAAGCCCACGGCGTCGATGGTCACGACCTGTGGCTCACCATTCAGCTGGCCCGAGGTGAGAACCTCGACGAGGTGCTGGCGGAGCGGAAAGCCCAGGCCGCCGCCTACCCCACCTTCGGCAACCACGCGGCCTATGCCGCGGCCCGCGCCGCGGTCGGCGACTTCGAAGGCTCGGACCAGAGCTACTACGACGCGCTCACGTCTTACGCCGACGTCTCACCGCTACCCTTTGCGTGGGTCGCCTTCCAGCGGGGTGTCATGTGGTCCGAGATGGCCGACCGCCCCGAATACGGGTGCGCCTTCTACGGCGCCGGTCTCTCTCGGCTTCCCACCTACGTGGTGGCCACCACCCACATGTCGGAGATCGAGTCACGTTCCGACCACGGTCCCGCCATCGAGCGGATGCGGGGCATCGTCGACAAGACCTCCGACCCCGAGCCCGCCGGCTTCCTCGGAGAGCTCTTGCTGCTCCAGAACCCAGACGACCCAGAGGCCCCCGCGCTCATCGCCTGGGCCAAGGCGCGCTACGACGAGCTCCTCGGCAAGTACCCGCTGGCCTTCGCCGACCACGGCGCGGAGTTCTTCATGGGTCCTGGCGACGACGCGGAACGTGCCCTGCAGCTCGCCCTGAGCAACCTCGAGAACCGTCGGAACGACCGTGCCTACAGCATCGGCATCGAGGCGGCGCTGAACGCCGACCGACCCCAACTGGCCTGCGAGCTCGCCACCGAAGCCGGCACCGACCGGCCGAACGTCGGGCTCTCGGACTTGGTCGCGGAGGTCCTCGCCTCGTGTGAGTCCCTTTAGCGGCCCCTCTCCAAACACCAGAGCGGCGGCGCCTCCCCCGAGGTGTCGCCGCTCGCTATTTGGGAGCCCGAACGAGTAGATTGTCGGGGCATGGGAGAGCTCGACGGCAAGGTCGCTCTGGTCACGGGAGCCAACACGGGGATCGGTCGCGTGGCCGCGATCACGCTCGCACGCAAAGGAGCACGGATGATCCTCGCCGGTCGCTCCGAAGAGCGAACGCGCCCGGTGGTGGATGAGATTCGGGCGGCATGCGGTGAGAACGCGGCGCGCTTCGTGCGACTCGACCTCTCGTCACTGAAGGCGGTGGACCAAGCCGCAGACGAGGTCCTCTCCATCGACGAGCCCCTTCACCTGCTCATCAACAACGCGGGGCTGGCCGCCGCCAAAGGCCACACCGAAGACGGCTTCGAGCTCGCGTTCGGGGTCAATCACATGGGCCACTTCCGCCTCACCCAGCGTCTCCTCGACCGCGTGGCCGACAGCGGTGGCGGCCGTATCGTGACCGTCGCCAGCGACGCCCACAAGCGGGTCGATGGCATCGACTTCGAGGCCGTTCGCCGCCCCACCGCCACCCCGACTGGCTTTCCCGAGTACTGCGTCTCCAAGCTGGCCAACGTGCTCTTCTCCGCCGAGCTCGCGCGACGGTGTCGCGACCGCGACGTGCACACCTACGCCTTGCACCCCGGGGTGGTCGCCACCGACGTCTGGCGGCAGCTGCCCTGGCCCATCCGCCCCCTCGTGAAGCTCTTCATGCGCTCGGAAGAAGAAGGGGCGTCGACCACCATTCACTGTGCGTCGTCGCGCGAACTCGCGAGCCATACGGGGCGCTACTACGTCGACTGCCGAGAGAAGAAGCCGGGTCCCGCGGGGCGCAACCAAGAGCTCGCCGAAGACCTGTGGCAGCGCAGCGAAGCTTGGTGCGAAGCCTTCGCCGCGCGAGCAGCGTAGCCCCGCGACCTGAGCTACGTTGGACTCGATGACGCGTCTCGCACTGGCCCTCGCCCTGCTCCTCGTCGCCTGTGGCAAGCCGCCTGCGCCAGCCGCAGCGCCGTCGGCGCCCATGGTGGCGGTTCCTCTCGCCGGGGACGACGCGGCCTCGCCCGACGCTCCCGCGCCATCGACACCCAACGGCATCGAATCGAAAGGCGCCGCGCCGACCGGCGACTTCACATTCCCAGACGCCGCAGGATGGCAGAAGCTCGAGTTCCATCGCTTCGAGCGCCCCGAGCTCGGGGTGAGCCACGGCTATCGATTCGCCGCCCGCGGCGGCCAGGCCACGGTCTTCGTGTACGACGACGGCATCGAGCACATCCCCGACGACGTTGAAGCCGAGGTGGTGAGCGCCCAGTTCAAGCGCGCCCAAGCCGAGATCGACTACGCCGGTCAACGCGGCATGTACAAAGAGGTCGCGCTGCAGGGCGAGCGACGGGTGCAGGTGGGCGCTCAGGAAATGCTGCACGCCCACTACCGACTGGTCATGCCCAACGGCGTCGCCCTCGGTTCCGACATCTATCTCTTCACGTTCGGCGGGCGGTTTCTGAAGGTGCGGGTCAGCTACGAAGAGAGCACGACCCCCATCACCGCCAAAGGGATCGAGGTCCTCCTCGAGGCCCTCGTCGAAGCCACCGCACGCCCGCCCCAAGCCTGACGCATTCCAGAATGCGTCTTGGCCGTCGGCGCGGAGACGATTCCGCAGAGACGCCACCGAGACGAACGAATTTAGAGACGGGTCGCTGCCGGAACATGGGCGACCGTCGGAGCGTGTGTTAGGTCCCGGAGAGCGTGGAGCGATGTCCCGCCTCCAGGAGAACCTCACATGAACATCCGCACATCCTTGGCCCTTTTGGGTGCGCTGACCGCCAGCGCTTGTGGCGGCTCGCAAGAGCAGACCTGCCCCCCCGGCCAGTACTTCGACGCCAACTACGGCCAGTGCATCCAGGGCGGCGCCGGCCCCCAATGCCCACAAGGGCAGATGTGGAATGGCGCCCAGTGCGTGTACACGGGCGGCGGCGCGCAGTGCCCCGCCGGCCAGGTCTTCAACGGTGCCCAGTGCGTGCCTCAAGGCGGCGGCGTGCAGTGCCCCGCGGGCCAGACCTGGAATGGCAGCGCCTGCGTTCCCGCCGGCGGAGCCACGCAATGCCCCGCCGGTCAGACCTGGAACGGCACGTCGTGTGTCCCCGCCGGTGGGGGCACCACGCCGACCGCCGGTGGCTGCACCGGGCAGGCCACCCCGATCGCCATCGCCTCCATCCCGGGCGGTGATGCGATCATCCGCCAGGCCGCGGCGTCCTATGTGCCGCCGGGTTCGCAGCCCGTCGGCTCGGCCCTCGCCGGCAACTTCCAGGCGGGACAGTGCCTCGAGTACGCGTTCCAGGCCGAAGCTGGCAAGTGCTACACGGCCGTCGCAGCCAGCGCAGGTGGCATCGCCGACCTCGATGTGGAGCTCACCACCAACCTGCCCGCCCCGGTGCCCAACCAGGTCATCGCGCAGGATCAGGACGACGCCCCCATCGCGGTCATGGGAGGCAACCCGAACTGCTTCACGCCGCCCCTCCCCGGTCCCGTGAAGCTCGTCGTCCGCGCCCAAGGTGGCCAGGGCCTCGCCGGCGTACAGCTCTACGCGCGCTGAGGGGTATCGCCGACGAGAGCCGCCCGCCACGCCCGGGGGGCGGCTCGCGTTCTAGGCGCGCAGGTAACGCACGATGAGCTCGACGAGCTCGTCTCGGAACCCTGCCTCACCGAGCATGGCGGGGTCGGCGAGCACAGCGCACTCGACCACCTGCTCGACCGCGTGCGCAATGACGAATGTCAGGAGCTCGACCGGCCCGGACCGCACGTCGTCGCGTCGCGCGAGCTCTTGCGCCAGGGCTTGCCGCACCGCCGTGTCGACCTCACTGCTGGTGGCCATGGTCCACTCCGGAGGCGCCACGGTGCGAAGCTCGCGGCGAGCGCGTCGGGAGCCGAGAGCCTCCCCCAACAGCACATCGACGATGGCCTCGGCCGCTTCGCGTAGCGGCGCCTCACGGTGAGCCTCGAGCGCGCCCGCGATGGCGTGCTGGGTATGCCGCTCGAGGCGCCGCATGGTCTCCGCGAGCACGGCGTCCTTGTTGGGAAAGTACTGGTACAGCGAGCCGATGCTCACGCCGGCGCGCTCGGCCACCCGATTGGTCGTGAAGCCCTCGAGCCCCACTTCGTCGAGGATCTGCCCGGCCGCGTCGAGGATCGCTTCGTGGATCGCCTGGCCGGACCGGCTGACCGGCCGCTTTCGCGGCGCCACCTTCTTGCGCCGTGCCACGAGGCGACCATGCCATGGGCTGCGCGTCTCCCCAATACGCCTTCCCTCTCGCGAGCAACAACGTCTCCCGCCGCCTGTACGTCCATAATATTCGACACATAAACCGTCACCGGGCGCGAGTAGGCCAACGTGCTCTCGGGTCGCATGCTGGGGTCACACCGGTTGGAGACCCGCCATGCACCCGCCCCACGCCCAAGCCGACCCCGCATCTCCCCCTCTTCGCCCATGCAGCTCGACGCGTGTTGCAAGGCTCGTGGCCACGGCCCTGGTGTTGCCCTCGCTGGGCTGCGGCAGCGCGGAGATCAAGGACCTGAAAGCCGAGGTCGATGGGCAGAGCGTGGTCGTTCGCGGTCAGGTCGCCGACGGACCCGTCGGGCCGGCGGTGCTCGTCCGAGGTTGGGACGGAGATGCCCACGTCGTGGCAGAGGCCGAGCCTGGCGCTGGGACCTTCGTGGCAACGATTCCCTTCGCTCGGCTCCCGCCGGGCAAGCTCGCGCTACAGGTCGCCGCACAAAAGACGGAGTACACGCGGGACGCCCTCGCGACGGCGGAGGTGCAGGTGACCGTGCCGCCCCACGCCGCGATCGGCATCGTGGCCTGTGGCGGCGAGAAGGACTCGCCGAAGCCGAACGCGGAGGACGATCCGCTCGCGGCGCCCGAGGCTTCGGTTCACGTCGCGAGCCCGGCCATCCTCAACGATACGAACGGCCTCCTCTGCTCCGTCCGAGATGGCGCGATCGAGCTCACCGTGCAGGGCGCGAAAGGGTCGCATCTGAAGAGCGGCGGGCAGAGCGCGACCATTGCTGATGACGGCAGTGCGACCCTGCGCGTGCCGGTGACGAGCTGGCTGGGCACCATTCCCTTGGCGGGATTCGCCGTGAAGCTCGACCCGAAAGACGGCGCGATCACCTGGGCTTCGAGTGGCGCCGCTGTCGTCGAACCGAAAGCCATCACGATCGGGGTGAGCAACGGCAACGCCAAAGGCGAGGTCACGCTCAGGCTCGGCTCCTCCCTCGACAAACCGGTGGACGTGGACAAGAAGGACGACGTCGCGTACCGCGTGCGCCGGTTGCTGGCACTGGCGCGGGTGTACTTCGCGGCCGCACGCCGTGGAGCGCTGTCTTCCGCGGGAGGCGACGAAGCAGGCAACACGGCAGCGCTGCTCGTGCCGGAGCGCACCGCCGACCTGACGCCGCCGCACATCGAATCCAACATCTTCTACTTCGGCAACGCCACCACCCTGGCCGACGTGGCCCGCTTCGGCATCGCCACCGAGGGAGCCACCCGCAGGATCGATGACTGTGGTCCCTACCAGAAGGTCTTGGCGACCGGTGGGCCCGGCGATGCCATCACGATCGGGCGGGTACGCGTCGACATGAACGTGGCGGCGTGGACGCGCACTGGCGACGCCCTTCCCCAGGGTGTGATCGAGGGCGGCGTCGGCTGCCCAGAGCTCACCACCACGTCTGCGACGGAGGACTACCGCGACGCGCCACCCATGCCCAGCGTGGGGGCATGGCTCCTCGCCGTGAAGGCGCCTTGAAACCCGCGACGGTGCCGACGCAAGGCATCCGATCTGCCTGGGTCAGCTCATCCCAGGCCGAAGGGGCGCCGTCCTAGCCTTCAGATCTATTTCGACACGGTCATACAAATCCGACGAGAAACCAGGTCTCGTCACCCGCCGAAGAACTATGGCAATCTTGGGCACGGCGACGATGACTGAGTCCTCCAAAACGACCGATGTCTATCCCCCGGCGAGGGGCGGGTCTCCGCCCTCGAGTGTGCCCGCCGCGACCACACTCATCGGGCACGCTCCGGGGCCATCGTCCCGGCCACCGATGCCTGCGAGCAGCACGCAGATAGGGCAGGGTCCACCCTCGACCCCACGACCTCCGCGGTCTCTCACCCCGGTGTCGATGCCCTCGAGTCGCCCCTCACATCCGGCGTCCAGCTCCGCCCCTCCGGCGGCGCCTGCATCCGGGTCGTGGCTCGAGCCGGCAGTGGCCGCCGCGGCCACCACACATCCGTCGCCGATCACCACCATGCCTCGCGGCTCGGGCCTCGTCGTGGCCACGGAGCCAGGCGCCGCACCGGGGCATCACCGCTTCGAGCAGAAGCACGCCTTGGGGCAGGGTGGCATGGCGGTCGTGCAGCTCGTGCGCGACAACGCCCTCGGGCGCGATGTGGCCGTCAAGTCCGTGCGCGACGGCGGCGCCGACGCCAACAAGCTCAACCTCTTCCTCCGCGAAGCGCGGATCACCGCCCGCCTCGAACACCCGAACATCATCCCCGTGCACGACGTGGGCGTCTCGACCGACGGAAGGGCCGAGGTCGTGATGCGGGTCGTCGACGGGCGGACCTTGGCCGACGTGATCCGTGGCCTGCGTGAGCGCGACGCTGCCACCGTGGCGGAGTACACCCTCGATCGTCGACTCGAGGTCTTCGTCGCCATTCTGCGTGCCCTTCAATACGCCCACGAGCGCGGCGTGCTCCATCGGGACATCAAACCCGACAACATCATGATCGGGCGCTACGGCGAGGTCTTCATCGTCGATTGGGGCGTGGCCCTCGCAGACGGAGAAGAAGACATCGCCCCCGCGGGCGCCGTCATTGGAAGTCCGCTCTACATGTCTCCCGAGCAGGCGCGCGGCGAACCCTTGGACCCGCGCTCCGACCTCTACTCGGCGGCGGTGGTGCTCCACGAGATGCTGAAGCTCCGGCACTACCTCGGCGACCAATTCCAGAGCGCCATGCCCGACCTGGTCATGAACCAGATCGCCACCCAAGGGTGGCGATGGCCGGTGCTCGACTGGGGTCGTTCGAGTGGCGAGCCCATGCCTCCCATGGAGCTCTTCCACTTCCTCAACAAGGCGCTCTCTCGCAACCGCGACAAGCGCTTCCTCAGCGCGAGCGACATGATCTACGAGATCACGCGCATGCTCGACGGCCGAACGCGCGTGCAGTGCCACATCACCCTCGTGAAGGCGCTCGTGCGGCGCTCAGGTCGCATGATCGACCGCATGCCGATCCTCAGCTTCGCCCTCTTCGCCGTGATCTGCATCCTGGTGGTGCGCGGCGCGATGGATGTGCTGAGAACCTGGACGGGCTGAGCG
>JAUHZF010000351.1 GCA_030426145.1 Polyangia bacterium | reverse complement strand
TAGGGGTAGACTGTCTTCATGCGACCGAGGTTGCAGGGGCTGGAGCTGAGGCCGCTCACGTCCGACGACGAGCGCTTCATCGCCATGCTGAGCCGTCGCGCCTTCGTGCGCTACGCCCACCGGCCGGTGCGCACGGTGCTCGATCTGATCGAGGCGAAAGACAGCGACACCTTCGTGGCGCACCTCGACGACCTGCCGGTGGGCTTCGCGGTGGTGCGGCTCGAGGACCACCTCGACTACGGCCCCGTCGCGCAACCTCAGCTCGCCCATCTCGACGCCATCGCAGTAGAGACCATGCTGCGACGCCGGGGCGTCGGTCGCGCCCTGCTCGCCCACGCCGAAGAGCACGCCCGCCGCGCGGGTGCGCTCGCCATGTTCCTCATGACCGCGAGCAACAACGAGCGAGCGCGCCACCTGTTCGCCGCGGCCGACTACCAGCCCTACGGCGGATTTGGTGGCGCCTACCGCGGCCGACACCACGGGGTGCTTCTCACCAAGGTGCTGCGTACCGACCGAGCGGCGGCGCCAGCCCTGCGAGCTTGAGAGGACCCTTTCTCCCCCGATCGGGTCAACTACGGTAGTCTCGGGTCATGCTTTGGCCTCACCGCATCGTTGTCGCAACCTTCGGCATGGCTGTCCTCGTCGCCCTCGCTCCCTCCTGCAGCGACGAGCTCGGCGCGAACGAGTGCGAGACGCCGGGGGTTTCCCAGGACTGCACCTGTCCGGACGGGCGTGTGAAGTCTCGGATCTGCGGCGCCGATGGAACCCTGAGCGAGTGCTATTGTTACAACCCCGGCTGCGGCAACGGCCAGGTCGACGACGGCGAGACCTGCGACGATGGAAACACCGCTAGCGGCGACGGCTGCGACAGCGAGTGCATGACGGAACCGGGTGGCCCCGGTGGCGGCAACCCCGTCACCTCGAGCAGCACCGGGATGGGCGGCATGCCGGCCACCACCACCAGCGGCATGGGCGGCATGATGGGCACCGGTGGCATGATGAGCACCGGCGGCATGGCTGGCACCGGCGGCGCCGGCGGTGCCGGCGGCGCCTGAGCCCCGACTCAGAGGATGCCGGCCAGACGCCGGACCTCCATGGCCTCGTCGCTGACCCAGAAGGTCAGCAGATCGCGCACGACCTCGTTCTGCTCGAGAACCTCCGGGCCGTCTCCTTCGACGTCGCCCACGGCGCGGAGCGCCTCCAAGCAGGCTCCGAGATCCCCGGCGAGGAGGGCGGCGACCCGGGTGACGGAGCGTTTGACGGTCGGAGCCCATTCGCGCACGTCGGTCGGCTCCGCATAGTAACGCTGCACCACTTCATCCACCCGCCCACGACCGAACCACGACGGCGAGAGCTGCTGCTGCAGCATCGCGAGTCGTTGCGCATCGTGGTAGCCGTCTTCGAAGCTCGGCACCAAGCGCCGCACCGCGGCGGCCACGACGGCGGCGGTATCTTCGGGTGAGAGGCGCAGCGCCGGATAGAGACCGCTCGCCACACCCGCGAGGCCACGCGCGAGCAAGAAGACCTGCTGCGCTTCGTCCATGTCGGCCACGGACGCGGGCACCATGATGGCGGGTGGCGTCGACAGCTCGATGGTGACGTCGCCCCCCATGCCAGCGTGTACGAAGAGCTCGAACTCCTCGACGCCGAAGACCGGTACCAACCGGTCGATGGTGGCCCGCACTGGGTGCGGTGCCCGTGCCTTGATGCGATCGCCACGGCGAACGCCGTAGCTCTCGTAGTGAGGTGGGAACGACTTGGAGATCCCATCCGCATGCACCGCGAACATCTCAGCGAGCCGGTCCTCGGCTTCGCGCGACCCCACGGAGACCGCCCGCAATGTGGGGTGACCCAAGGCTCCGGGGCGCGCACTTCCGGGCCGAAGACCACGCTCCTGCGACAGGTTGACCTCCACCTCGCTCGCGGTGCCGAGCACCACCAACGCCCCGGCGGCGAGACTCGCCTCGCTCGGCAAGCCGAGCTGCTGTAGCGAGCGCACCATGCCCCGCCACGCGCGCTCCTCGCGCGGACGCTCGAGCGCGATGCGGCGGAACAGTGCATTGGCCTCGGCGGTTCGGCCGCTGTTGAGCTGGAGCTCGGCGCGTTCGAGCAAGAGATCCGGGCTGTCGGGATGCCGCGCGAGACCCTGATCGAGGGTGGAGAAGGCGTCGGCGGTGGCCTTGAGCTTGTGGATCTGGAGCCGAGCCAGATCGAGGTAGACCTGGGCCGACGCCTTGGGGTTGTCGCGGAGGTGAGCCGCGATGGCCCCGGCGTAATCCGCCTCGCTCACCTCGGAGCCGATCATCTTTCGATAGAGCTCGGCCGCGCCACCTTCCGGCCCCTCGATGACCACCGCCTGACGCAAGACGTCGGCCGCGCCCTTGCCCTGACCCGCCGATAGCTCGGCGCGCCCGATCTCGGTCAACGCCCAGGCCTTCATGCCTACGTCGTCGCCCGCCGCAGCCAGCAATCCCTCTCCGATCATTCGGGTGCGCTCGCGATCGCCGGCGAGGAGGTGGGCCTTGAGCTGCATCGCGAGCACGCCCGGGTCGTCCGGACGGGCCGCGAGCACGACGTCGAGGCTGCGCTGGGCCTTCGCCGCGTCGGGGCGGTGCTCGGTGTAGATGCGCGCGAGTTGGGTGTGCGCTTCCACGTTCTTCGGCTCGAGCTCGACCGCTCGGGTGAGGAGCTCCGCCGCCTCCTCGAACTGCTTGTCGAGCAGGTGCAGCCCCGCGAGCTGTCGCAGCGTTTCCACTTCCTTGGGTGCGGCCTCGAGCGCGCGACCCACCGCGCTGATCGCAGCCCCCAGGTCCCCCTTCTCGTTGGCGTAGAGCTGCCCCACCTGACGCCAGAGCGCCACGCGACGCGGGGTCTTGCGAGCTGCATGCGCCGCCTGGGTGAGCTGCTCGATGAGCCGTTCTTGCATGCCGGTGCGGATGAGGAGGGCTTCGAGTTGCTGGGCCGCATCGCCGTGATCGGGGCTGCGTCGCAAGGCCGCCTCCGCATCGTCGATGGCCCCCTGCCATTCACCCTGGCGCGCCTGCATCGACGCCGACTGCACCAAGAGATCGGCAGCGGCGTCGTCGTCGGCGAGCCACTTGGCCTCCTTCTGGAAAGACTCGATGAGCATCGTGATGTCGCCGAGCGCGTAGCCCACGTCGTAGATGCCGCGGATCGGGAGCAGCCGCTCCGCGTCGAGCTCGGTGGAAGTCCGGTAGGCCGCCAGCGAGGCGGACGGGTTGAGCCGGCGCAGAGCATCGCCGAGCTCCATCTGGGCGAGGGCAGCCAGCGACGGCTCGGTTTCCACCTCGGTCCGGCGCGATGCCATGTCGGCGCGCAGATGTTTGTCTTCGTTTCGCTCGGCGAGCTCGGCCATGGTCGAGAGCGCCCACTCGTGGCGGGGTACGATGGCGATGATCGCGGTGCACACGCTCCGCAGCGCCTCGTCGTCGCCGGCGGCAGCCAATGCCCGACCCCGGTGATAGAGAGAGGCGACGCGCGCTTCGGGTTGGAGCAAGACCTCCGCCTTCCGCTGCCACACCGTGCCCAGCGACTCGTCGTCTTGCTGCGCGGCATAGAGATGCTCGAGCGCCACGAGGGCCGTCACGTTGCGCGGATGCTCCGCCGCGACCTCTTCGAGCAGGGCGACGGCATCGTCGACGCGATTGAGTCGATCGGCCCGCAGCAAGGCAGCGCGGACCTTCTCATCCGTGGCCAGCCGTTCATCGCGTTCGGCCTGAGACTGAGTGATGAGCGCCTCGTCGAGCTCCTTCCAGCGCCCTTCGGCCGCGAGCACGCGATGCATGTCCTCGGCGGCTCCGCTGTGCCCGGGATAGGCTGCCAGCGCGCGCCGGTAGGCAGCGATCGCGTCGTCGGGCTTGCCGAGCTCGGTCTCGTAGATATCGCCGAGCTCCAACGCGAGCTGGAACTGGCGGTCTCGGCCCCGCGCCGTAGCGAGCTCCTTTGCGAGGACTTGGGCCAGCGCCTGATGCTCTCCGACCTTACGGAGGAGTCGCTGCAGCGCACCTCCCGCCACCGGATGGTCGGGGTCGGCTTCCGAAGCACGTCGGAAGTAGGGGATGGCCCGCTTGGGCTCGGCGAGGCGCGTCTCACAGAGCTGTCCGAGCTCGACCAGAAGGGCGATCGTCTCCGCAGGCTCGTCCGTGATGGCGAGTTGCCGCTCCAAGGTCTCGAGCTCGTCGGCGTAGCGCTCGAGGCGGTGGTAGATCCGGCTCAGGCTCTGCAGGGTGGGCAGATGCTTGGGTGCACGCCGACCGAGTACCTCGAAGCGCTTGCGCGCCTGCTCGAGGTCACCGAGCCCATCCTGTACCAACACCGCCGCGCGATGCTCGAGCTCGACGCGACGGCCGCTTTCCTGGGTCAACTCCGCCTCGGCGTCGTAGGCCGCGACGGCCTTGTCGACCTCACCGGCTGCCACCGCGGCCCGTTGCAGCGCGTGGAGTGCCCCGAGGTGCTTCGGATCCCGAGCGAGGATGCGCTCGTACGTCGCCACCGCGAGCTGGATGTCGCGCATCACGTCCTCGTGAAGCGACGCGATCTTGAAGAGGTAGCTTATCGCGATGTCTTCGCTCTCGGCGCGATCGACCGCGCGGTCGTAGACCTCCACGAGCTCGGCGTAGCGCCGCGCGCCAACCAGTAGGCGCACCAACCCATTGAAGGCCGTCGTGCGGCCGGGTTCGAGGGAGAGGGCCTTCTGGTAGTGGTCGACGGCGCGATCGGGCTGGTCGAGAGCCTCGTCGTAGATGGCGGCTGCGCGAACGTGGGCGTCGGCGCGTCGCGACGAAGCCACGGGCGCCTCGCCGGCGCGCGCGAAGATGGCTGCGCGCTCGAGGTGGGCGCCGCGCGCTTGGTAGATCAGGTCGAGGGCGAAAAGTGCCGGCGGATGGGCGGCCTCGATCGCGAGCGCAGCCTCGTACCAGCGCGCGGCCACGCTCGGATCGCCATCGGCCCCATCGAAGAGGCGGCCGAGTCGCATGTAGACGCTGAGCTTGTCCGCAGGTCGGGCGACGGCGGATGCGAGGCGCTCGAGGGCGTCGGCCTGACCCTTTCGCTGGCCTAGCTCGGCGTAGAGCTGGACCAGGTCTTCGAGCACGTGGGGCGACTTGGGGGTGATGCGAGCCGCATGCTCGAAAGCCTTGGCCGCATCGTCCTTCAGGCCCAGACGCTGCTCGTGCAACCGGCCGATGGTCCACCACGACCACGTCTGCAACGCGGGGTCCGTGGTGAGCGAGGCGGCCATCTCGTGTGCGGCAACGAGGTCGCGCCAGCGCGACTGCGCGAAGAGCAGGCGCTTGAGCGCGGCGAGCGCGACAGGCGTGCGGGCGTCGAGTTGCAATGCCGCATGGAGCGCGTCGACGGCGGCCTCGGGCTTGCCGAGGCGCCGGTGGAGCAGGCGTGCCCGATGGGTGAGCACGGCAGCGCGGTGGTGCTGGTCGTCGGTGAGGACCGCCGCCGCCTTGCCGAGCACGTCGGCGAGCTGGGCGTGGTCCTTCTGCGCGACGGCCTGCAACCCGAGGGCCTCCAACCCAGTGAGCCAGCTCGGGTCGAGCTCGACGGCTTGGAGAAAGGCCGCGCGCGCCTCCTTGGCCTTCCCGCCATCGAGCAGCGCGTAGGCCTTGGCCAGGGTGAGGGCAGCTTTCTCACGCCCATCCTTGGCGAGCGCGATCTCGGCGTCGAAGAGAGCCGTGGCCCCGGCGACGTCACCGCCACGGAGACGAAGGCGCCGCGCCCCCCGCATCGAAGGCCGATAGTCCTCGAGGTGTCGGAGTGCCTTGTTGAAGTGCTGAAGGGCGTCCTTGTCGGCGAGGCTCAGCCGTCCGAGCTCATCCTGGAGCCTTGCGGCACGGGCCGGGGCGGGGTCGAGCGCCACCTCTGCGAGCAGCACCTGGTCGGCCCGCCGGGGCTGGAAGGACGGGGCCGGGGGTGGGGTGGCGTCCTTTGGGGCCTCGGCCCGTGGCTTGGCCTTCGGCATCGCGGCCACTGGGCCCGGCGATGGCGTGGCGCCCCCCACCATGGCCGACCCGAGCGCCGGGGTCTCGCTCTTGGGGTTGGCCGGCTGAGCTTTGGGAACCCTCCGCTCCGGACTCGAGGGCGTGTCCTTGGGCGCGGGCTCCGCCTTCTTGTTGGGATTGCGCGGCGGGCGAGGCTTGCGCGGAGGTGTCGGCTTCTGCGGCGGCTTGGGCTCGTCGACCTCCTCGATGAGGTCGATGTCGAGCGTCTCCGGATCGTCGATCTCCTCTGCGGGTTTGGCCGCAGCCCTCGGCTTGAGCGGGGGTTTGGGCTTCTTGGGCGCCGTATCGGGGCGAGGCTTGCGCGGGGGCGGCGGTGGCTCGGAGCGGGGCTTGCGCCGAGGGGGAGGCTCGGAGCGTGGACTTCGGCGTACGGGGGGCCGAGGGCGTGACTTGGGCGGCTTCCCGTCGTCGCCGTCGTTGCTCCAGTCGAGCGCGTCGTCGTCGTCGATGGATCCCGGCCCGCTCCCTGCGGGGTCGGCGAGACCGGGCTGCGTCTTGTCGGCCCGCTTGGGCGGACGCGGCCGAGACTTGGGCCCTGGACCCACCCCGACCTGGGTCTTGCCCGGGCGCTTCGTACCGTGGTTGGAGCTGGCTGCGTCCTGGCTGTCAGCGGGGTTCGTGCCGTCTTTTGCGTCCCCGTCGTCTGCGCTCATGGCCGGCATTATTCCCCAACCATCGGCCAGACCCCAATTGAACCACCGATGACCACGCCCTGACGGGTGCGTGGTAGTGTCGTGTCGTCGAATGTCCGACGAATCCGATCCCAAGGGGCCATCGGGGGAGACGTCCCTCGAGACGGTGGTTCAACCCAGCGACGGCGCGACCGAGCTCGGCTACCCCTTCGTGCTCACCGTCGTGGACGGACCCAGCCGCGGCACGCACTACGCCATCGATCCGGCGGAGCCGAACAAGGTCTTGATCGGCAGCAGCCCCGCTTGCGAGCTCAAGCTCGAAGATGCGTCCGTGTCGCGACGACATCTCGCACTCGAACCGGTGGGTCAGCGACTGCGTCTACGTGACCTCGGGTCGGCCAACGGGACCCAGGTCGATGGCGTGGTGGTCATCGAAGCCATGCTGCGCGGCGGCGAGATGCTCCGCGTCGGCCAAAGCAGCATCCGCTGCGAGCGGAGCGAGGGGGCCAAGCCGCGGGGGTTGCCCCAAGCCTCGCGCTTCGGTCGCGTGCTCGGCAAGAGCCGGAGCATGCGCCGCCTCTATCCGCTGTGCGAACGCCTCGCCGCCTCCAACGTCCCCGTCATCATCGAGGGCGAGACGGGCACCGGGAAAGAGCTGCTGGCCGAATCCGTCCACCAGAGCGGACCACGAGCACGGGGTCCATTCGTGGTGTTCGACTGTGGCGCCGTCGCCCCCGAGCTCATCGAAGAAGAGCTCTTCGGTCGTGAACGCGGCACGGTGACCGGTGATGTGACGGTCACGCCGGGCGCCTTCGAGCACGCCGACGGTGGCACCCTCTTCATCGACGAGATCGCTGAGCTGCCTCTCGAGCTTCAGCCCAAGCTCCTGCGCGCCATCGAGCGACCCGAGATCACCCGCGTGGGAACCGCCAATGCGACCCCCGTCGACGTGCGCATCCTCGCCTCGACGCGTCGCGACCTCGACCGCATGGTTCAGCAGGGGCGCTTCCGCGACGACCTCTTCCACCGTCTCGCGGTGACCCGCATCGAGCTTCCCCCGCTGCGCGCGCGCAAGGGCGACGTCATGATGCTCGCCAACCACTTCTGGACCGAGCTCGGCGGCACGCCAGGCGCGCTCCCCAAGAAGCTCCTCGAGCAATGGGACGACGACAACTGGCCGGGGAACGTGCGCGAGCTTCGCAATACGGTGGTGCGGCGTCTCGCCCTCGGTGACCTCATCGACGAACCCGGTCGCACCCTCGACGGCGACGAGGCCGGCTTGTCTCTAGGGTCGAGCCGGCACGCGATCCACACCGTGTCTCCAGCTGGCGATCCCATCGCCGCCATCCTGGCCATGGACCTACCCCTGGCCGACGCGCGTGCACGCATCGTGCAAGAGTTCGAGCACCGCTACGTCGAGCGGATCCTCGCCCTTCACGACAACAACGTCACGCGCGCGGCGGCGGCGGCGGGGGTCGCCCGACGCCACCTCCAGCGCCTCAAGGCCCGCTTTCGCGGGGACTGACTGAGCGTCAAACCGCGGCCGCGATGGCAGACGGGGTGTTGCGCCGCGAGAGGACCGCGGCAGGCAGTCCCACGAGGGTGCTACCGACCAGGCCGAACGTGGCGGTGACGCCGGGGTTGGCGAGGCCGAGGTGCTTCACGTCGGTGCCACAGACCGTAGCCAGCGCCGAGAGCAGACTCGAGTCGGCCGCGCTGCCCTGCAGGAAGTAGAGGCCGAAGTGGACCAGGAGCCCGGTCGCCGCAGCGGCCATCATCGGGCGCGCACCCACCCTCGGGAAGAGAATGCCGAACAGGATGGGCACGGTGCTCGCGGCGACGATGCCGTACACGCCGAGCTGGCCGAAGATCCCGAGCAGCTTGGGGGGGCTCAGCGAGATGAGGAAGGCGCAGAGCCCCATGGCCACGAGGATCACCTGGCTCGCGCGGTGAGCGATGTGGCTCCGCTGCTCGTCGGTCTTGTCCTTCAGCAGGCCGTCGCGCGTGAGGTTGAGGAAGAGGTCACCGGCGGCGATGGAGGACAGCGCCACGAGAATGCCGTCGAGCGTGCTCATGCCGGCGGCGAGCAGGGCCACGGTGATGACCGCGAGCATCGCGGGGTCGAACGACTTGGCGAGGTACACGGCCATCACGAGGTCTTGCCGGAAGGCGCCGGTGGCCGGGTCGACGAAGGCCTCCCGGGGGATCTCCATGAGGCGGGCGTAGAGGCCCACGAGCAGCAAGGCGGAGAAGCAGATGGAGACGACGATGGTAACGCCGAGGTACTTCCTCACCGCCGCGTCGTCCTTCACATAGAGGGCCTTCGAGATGATGTGCGGCTGTGAGACCAGTGCAAAGCCGATGATGAAGCCCGCGACGAAGACGCTGAAGAAGCTTCCGAAGAGCGGGCTCTCCGGGTTGACCAGCGTGGCGAGGTTGGGATCGGTGGCCGCGATGGGGGCGAGGCCCTTGTCGAAAAAGTCGCCGAGGCCGCTGCCCACGATGACCACCGCGATGACCGCCATGATGATCCCCTGCAGGGTGTTCGTGTAGGCGTGAGCCCAGGTGCCGCCGATGAAGATGTAGCTGAAGACGAATCCGATGATGAGGACGAGGCTCTCGACGTTGGTGAGGCCGAGGGTCTGCTGCATCACGATCGAGACCCCACCCACGATCAGCACCACGAAGCTGAGGCTCAGCAGGTTGATGAGGGCGAAACCCACAGCCACCTTGCGCGATTGGTAGCGCTCGCCGAGCCAGCCCGGGAGCGTGAGCGCCTTGGCCTTCTGGCCGAGGCGCCGAAAGCCGGTGCTCATCACCACCAGGCCGGTGATGACACCGAGCCCCGCCGCGACCCCGAGGTGCATCAGCGCCGAGACCCCGTGCACGTAGACGAAGCCGGGGTTGATCACGAAGGTCGCCGTCGACGCGATGGAGGCGGCCAAGGTGATCCCGACCACGATGGGGTTCATGTCGCCACTACCCACCGAGAAGCTCTGGATGTCCTTGGTCTTCTTGTGACCGAGCCAGGCCAGGTAGCTCGTGAGCGCGAGGTAGGCGATGAAGAGACCGCCGTAGACGAGGGAGTACGGCCGACGCCCCAGCACGTTGACCAGCCAGCCGAAGGTCCGGCGTTCGTGCAGCAGGTGGTCACCGCGCGGTGGCCGGGCGCCGCCGAACCGGCCGGCTGAGGCGACCGGGCTCAGCCGAGCGAGTAGCCGAGCGCTTCGGACAGTGCGACGGCCTCGGCCTGGAGCCCGTCGCGGCTGTAGGCAGCCATGAGTTCGTCGCGCGTCGACACGTACGGGAAGATCGCGTTGCCCAGATCGTC
>JAUHZF010000350.1 GCA_030426145.1 Polyangia bacterium | reverse complement strand
GCGCTCCGGCCGCGATCACGAAGCCGAGCATCACGACCTCGGGGATGTTGCTCGCGAGGCCGGCCATGGTCCCGGCCACGAACTGATTCCACTTCAGCCGTGAGGCGAGCCCCTCCACACTCTGGATCATCAGGTCACAGGACGCGAAGACGACCAGCAGGCCCCCCACGGCCAACAGGGCCGCCATGGCCCACTTGTTGTCCATGTGGGCCATGTGCATGCCCGTGGCCCCGAGGAGCATGGCTCCGCCCACCACGAGTTGCTTGATCCAGGTGTTCCCTCCGCCACCACCAGCCATGGCTCGGGCTACCAGGTTCGCCTTCGAGGGTGAAGCGATCGGCTGTGCTCGAGTAACCAGAACGCGACGGTGGGTCTCGGAGGTAGTCGCGGCGGAAGCCTTTGAGTACCTTCACGCTGGCCTCGGAGCGACCGATGAAGTGGTACGTCAAAGCCCTGGTTCAGAACGCCATCGCCCAGCTGCCGGCACCGGTGGCTGATCCGCTGTACTTTCAGCTCCAGCGCCGGCTGGGTGAGCTGCGAAACCCGCGCTTCGACATGCGGTTCAACGCGGCCCTCGAGGTCGCCGAAGCCCTCGCCGAGGCCGACGTAAAGCTCGCCGGCAAACGCGTCCTCGAGGTGGGTACCGGCCGCACGGTGGATCTCCCGCTGGGCCTCTGGCTCATGGGCGCCGACGAGGTGGTCACCGTCGACATCACGCGCCTTCTCCGGGCCGATCTGGTCGACGCGGCGATCGGGTACCTCGAGCGCAGCTGGTCCGACCTCCGCCCTCGGATGCTGGCCTACGCCGACGCGGACACCCTCGACGAGCGCTTCGCCTTCCTTCGGGCCGCGCGGGGGGTCGACGACGACGGCCTCAACGCCTTCCTCGGCCGGGTGGGCATCGACTACCGCGCCCCCAGCGATGCCGCTCGGCTCTCCCTTCCGGACGAGTCGATCGACCTCCACGTCACCTTCGTGGTGCTTCAGCACGTGCCCCCCGAACCCATCGTGAACATCCTCAGGGAGGGACGACGGGTTCTACGCCGGGATGGGCACATGGTGCACATCGCCAACACGGGCGACCATTTCGCGCACGCCGACCCATCGCTCTCCCCCCTGCATTTCCTTCGCTACTCGGAGCGGCAGTGGGACCTCATCGCCGGTAATCGCTTCATGTACCAAAACCGCATGCGGGCCGACGACTACTACGCTCGCTTCGAGGCAGCGGGCTTGAGCGTCGCCCACACCAAAGAGCGAATGGACGATCGCGCCCTGTCGGACCTTCGAGCGGGGCTCCCCTTGCACGCGGACTTCCGGGGTCGCCCCGCCGAACGCGACGCCGTCATTCGCTTCACCGCGCGCCTCGTGCGCGACGACGGGCCGGATGAGGCCGAGGGCGGCTCCGAGGCCGAGACATCATGAGCAACATCACGTGGCCCGAGGGCAAGCGCTTCGCCTTCACCGTGTTCGACGACACCGACCGCGCCACCGCCGACAACGTGCGCGGCGTCTACGCGATGCTGAAGGACCTCGGCATGCGCACGACGAAGAGCGTGTGGCCCATCCGCGGTCCACGCCAACCCACCATCCCCGGCGACACCTGCGAAGACCCGGCCTATCGCGCGTGGACGCTCGAGCTGCAACGCGACGGGTTCGAGATCGGGTACCACAACGCGACCTTCCACGGCGTCGACCGTGAAGAGACCGAACGCGCCCTCGACCGCTTCGCCGAGATCTACGGCCATCCACCCGTGGCCGCGGCCAACCACGCCGACAACGACGACGCGATCTATTGGGGTGCGGCCCGACTCGGCGGCATCAACCGCCTGGCCTACCGCGCCATGAACGGCTTTCGGAGCCGTGAATTCTACGGGCATGTAGAAGGCGACCGGCGCTTCTGGGGCGACCTCTGTCGCGAGCGCGTCCGCTACGTGCGCAACTTCGTCTTCGAAGACATCGACACCCTCGGCGTCTGTCCTCAGATGCCGTACCACGACCCCTCGCGACCTTGGGTCAACCTGTGGTTCGCTTCCGCCGAGGGCGCGACCTGCGACGCCTACTGCGACACCATTTCCGAGGCGGCCCAGGACCAGCTCGAAGAGCGCGGCGGGGCGTGCATCATGTACACGCACTTCGCCAAGGGCTTCGAAGAAGACGGACAGGTGGAGCCACGGTTTCGACAGCTCATGGAGCGGCTGGCCGCCAAGGGGGGCTGGTTCGTTCCCACGTCGACGCTGCTCGACCACCTGCTCGCCCAGAAGGGCCGTCACATCATCACCCCGGCAGAGCGCGCCGAGCTCGAGCGTACTTGGCTCCGTCAGCGCATCACCACCCGAAGCCGCGCCCTCATACGCCAGAAGGTCCCCTTCGCCTCTCACCTACCGCTGCCATGAACGAGCTGCCCTTCGTCACCATTGGAATTCCCTGCCTCAACGAGGAGAAGTTCATCGAGCAGGTGGTCCGTCGCGTGCTCGCGATGGACTATCCGAAGGATCGAATGGAGGTCCTGGTCGCCGACGGCGGGAGCACCGACCGCACGCTCGAGATCCTGGCCGCCCTCGAGAAGGAAGACCCGCGCGTGAAGACCATCCCCAACCCGGGGAAGATCCAGGCCGCGGGAATGAACGAGATCCTCCGACGCTTCCGCGGTGACGTGCTCATCCGGCTCGATGCGCACGCCGACTACGCCTCTGACTACATTCGCAGCTGCGTGCAGGTTCTGTCGGAGACCGGCGCCGACAACGTGGGGGGAGCGGCTCGTGCGCTGGCACAGAACTGGTTTCAAAAGGCCCTTTGCGCCGCGCTCGACAGTCCCCTCGGGGTGGGCGGCTCCAAGTACCGCGACGCCGACAACGAGGGCTTCGTGGAGTCGGTCTTCAACGGGGCATTTCGTCGCGAGGTCTTCGAGCGCGCCGGCATGTACGACCCCGGGGCCATCACCAACGAAGATGCCGAGCTCAATCAGCGCATCCTGGAGGGAGGCGGCAAGATCTACCTGAGCCGAAAGATCGTGGCTTACTACTACCCGCGCGATTCGTACCGCGGGCTCGCTCGCCAGTACTTCAAGTACGGCAAGGGCCGGGCGCGCACGCTGTTGAAGCACCGCGGGCTACCGTCGCCACGACCGCTCATCCCCTTCGCCTTCGTGGTGGGGGGCGCGGTGCTGCTCCTCTCCGGTCGCAAGAAGCTCACCGCCGCCGCATTCGGGGCCTATGCCCTCGGCACGGGGATCGAAGCGATACGCGTGGGGCGCAAAGTCGCGTGGTGGGGCCCGGGAGTGGTCTGGACCCTATTTCCGGTACTTCACGTGGCCCATGGGCTCGGCATGGCAGCCGGCTTGCTTCACTACACGCGGGAGCCGGACTGGGAGGAGCCCGAGCGGCTCGAGCCGCGGCCAGCGGTGTCTGCGGCGAGAGGTTGAACGCTCGCGCCGATGTGGTGATAAATTCTCGCCATGGGTAGGGGAGAGAATGCGCCGACGCGTGTTCTGGAGAAGGCTCGTGCCGAGCTAGCGCAGTCGGCCCTGTGGTTGGCCATCGACGATGGCGCCCTCCCCCGGAACGTGGCCGTCAGCTGGCTCCGGGCCGAACACGCTCTCACCTGGCGTCTTCACCGCGCCACCCTAGGTCTTCGAGCACCCGCCTTCCGCACCGTGCGCGATCGCCACCGGGCGCGCATGACGTCGCTCGCGAGCCAGCTGCAGCCGTACGACGAGGCGACGGCCCTCAGCTTTCCCGCGGCTCCCCTCGCCGAGCTCCTCCTCGCTTTCGAAACGGCCAGTCCGTCGGTGGTGGAAGCCATGGCGCTCGGACTCGAACTCATGGGAGAGCATCCCTTGCAGCTCGATGGCGAGCTCGTGCGTTGGGGGCGGCCCCGAAAGCGTCGCGAGGCCGAACCGTCGTTGGATGCGGATGGCACGGCTACCCTCGAGCATACCGTCCGGCAGGTGATCGCCCTCGCCACCAGCCTGTACCCGGTGGGGACCCTGCCCACCACGAGCTCATCTCTCAACCGCGATGCCGGACGCCACCACATCACCCAGGACCCTCGAGAGCTCGCGGCGGCGCTGGTCGCCGGTGCGCGCACCTGGGAGATCCACCCCTACTACGAGGCGCGCTACGGCGAGCGTGGCCGGCGCTTCACGCGAAGTGACAGCGCGTGGCTCGCCTCGCTCGGCCAGGACCCGACGGCAGAACAACAGATCGAGTGGCTGGCTGGCGTTTTGGCCGCGCGCGGCATGCCGACCCTGCTTCTGGAGTCGCACCTCAACCACCTGCATGAGGCGCTGATCGACATCCTCCCCCATCGGCGCTCGACTTACGCGTGGTTGCTCGAGCGTGCACACGGACTCTACCTACGTCGCACCGAGGCGCTGAGCGACCGGTCACTGGGTCGCCTCGCGGCCCGCTTCACGCCCTCTTCCCCACCATTTCGCGGCATGGGGACCATCCTCGCGGCCGCGGTGGCAGACCATGCCACCGGCATCCCTCGCGCCCTCGAGAGTGTTCTCGTTTGGGCCAAGGACGAGGAGCGTTTCGGCACCGCGTGGGTGCAAGCCGTCGACGAGCTCGTCGACGCCGCGCAGCGGTCGGTGCAGCGACGGCGCAGTGCAGAACGACGCGCGTGATCAGGTCAGGCGGCGAGGTGCGGCATGCTGCGGATCGAATGCGCCACGCGTTCGGCCATCGAGCAGAGCCGCTTTCGCCCGCGGCGCGTCAGACCGAGCGCATGCAGCTCGCGGTCGACATTCACCTCAACGGGAGAATCCCCCGGCTCAGGACAGCCGGCCACGGTGCGCGCGAGGAGATCGGCCGCGGCCACGGGAACGAGCAAGTCACCACGCCCCCGAGGCGCGGTTCCATGGCGACGGATCACGTCGATGACGTCTTCCGGCAACCGCCATTGCTCGGCGAGGAAAGCGCTGGCCTCCACGTGGGCCTCCTCGATCAATGGCAGGAGAGCGTCGACCGACGGATGACGTCGGCCGGCTCGGTGCGCCTCATCACCAGCGACGAGCAGCAGTGCCACACTCCCCGTGTCGTGGATCGCGCCCGCGAGAAACGCGAGCGAAGGGTCGTGGCCGGTCGCGCGAGCCGCCTCGATAGCGATCTGCCCCGCGGCGAGAGCGTGTCGCCGCGATGCGTCGACGAAGGGACGATAGTCCGGTGCCTCGAGGATGGACACGGTGGCCGCCGTCTCGAGGACCAGATCCATCACCCGGCTCATGCCGATACGCTCCATCGACGAGGCCAGGGACAAAGAGGGTCCTTCGCCACGGAAAGGAGGAGCGTGCGCCATGCCGATCACCCGCCCCGCGAGAATCGGATCACGCGCCAACACGTGAGCGGTCGTCCTGGCGTCGAGGTCCTCGGACCAGGCGAGGGCCCAGAGCTCGACAGCCACGCTGGCCAGCGTGGGCAGCGTGTGGCGCCGGATCTTCATCGCCTGGAGAAGCGATGCGGCCTGGGATTGAACAGTGGTCGGCACGACCCGGGGAACGACCGTGATCGCGAAACCTTGAGACCACCACCCAAAAAAGAGGCGTGCGCCTCAGGGACGGTCGAGGTCGAAGCGATGCGTCACGTGCTTGCCCCGTGGGATGTCGACGGACACCGAACGGGCGCCACGGTCGTCGCGGTAGGCTTTGACCTCGTGCTTTCCGGGGCGAAATCGCGCAGAGCGCAGCGGCGAAACCCCGTGACTCACCCCGTCGACGATGACGATACAGACGGGCTTGCACTCGACGGTGAGCAGCGCCGCCTCTGGGTCGTCGGAGGGCTCGGCGTAGCTCGTCGAGGATGTCGCCGCGGGCGCCGGCGCGGTAGCCGAGGCCGACGTGGACGCCGAGGCTGAGGGAACCACAGGTGGCGGCTCCGGAGCCACGATCGGCTGGGGTGCAGGCGAGACGGGTTGCGACGGGACCGGTGGGACGGCCGTATGCGTCGGTCCTGTGGGGGAACGCATGGTCATGACGATGGCGAGAACGCCGAGCGCGACCACGTTGGCCCCTACGATGATGGGAAGCCACCGTCGCCCCCGACTCGGACCGGGGGCGACGGTCACGCGCGCTCCCGACCCGGACGCTGGAGGCGCGTCGGCGTCGTGCCACCGCATCGTCTCCGGCTCTGCGGACGGGATGGGCGGCGTCAGGTCGTCGAGGTCGACGGTGGGCTCCAACTCGAGCGAGCTGTCACGCGCATCGGGAAGCGCGCTGTCGCGGTCGACGGTAGGCTCGTCGTCGAGGTGTCGCTGGGTCGGTGGTTCCTCCGAGACGGGCCCCGACAGTGGAGGCGTTTCGTCGAGCGCCTCGCTCACACTGATGCGCGTGGTCGCGGGGCCGTCATCATCCTCGTCATCCGCGTTCTGAAGCAGGCGGTGCGCGTCGTACTCTCGGGTCGGTTGGGCGCCCCCCCAGTCGTCTTCATCGTCGGCGTCCCAGTGCGGACCGTCGAGGTCGAGTGCGGTGGGCTCGTCGATGAGTCCTCCGTCGAGCACACGGGCGAGTGCCTCGACCATGGCCGTGGCCGAAGGAAAGCGGTCGTCGCGCTCGAGGGCGAAGGCGCGCGCGAAGAAGGGCTCGAGCCCCCGGTCACCGCCGGCTTCCGCGACCGGGACGTACTTGCCCTGGAGAATCGCGAGAACGAGAGCGTGCAGAGACTCCGCATCGAACGGCTGGGCGCCGAGCAAGGTGCGATAGGCGACTGCAGCCAATGCCCAGTGGTCGGCGCGACCGTCGAAGTCGCGGCCGCCCTGCTTGATCTGCTCGGGCGCCATATAAAACGGGGTGCCCATGAGCACGCCGGTCTTCGTGAGGCTGAAGCCCTCTTGGGAAAAGGGCTTGGCGAGGCCGAAGTCGAGGATCTTCACCCGGCTGTTTGGGCCGCAGAGCAGGATGTTCTCCGGCTTGATGTCGCGGTGAACGATGCCCTGCGCGTGAGCCCGATCGAGCGCGCTCGCCACCTGCCGAAAGATGGCCACCGCCGGGGTGGGACCTAGGGTCGCGTGCCGTTCCAGGCGCTCCTCGAGGGATTCGCCTTCGAGGAGCTCCATCACGATGTAGGGGAGCCCGTCGGACAGCTCGCCACGCGCGATCATACGCACCACGTGAGGGCTGTCGATCGACCTGGCCATCTGCCACTCACGCTCGAAGCGGCGGACCGCCGAGGGGTCGTGGCGCACCGCCTCGGCGAGGAACTTCACGGCCACCTCGCCTTCTCGAATGCTGTCGCCGACCCAGACCTCGCCCATGGCGCCCGCCCCCAGGGGTCGCACGAGGCGGGTCCCATCGGGGAGCCGCTGATCGGGCTGCTGGTCGCTCATGCTCTCCGAAACGCTACCCACAACGCCGCGGGGAGTCACACCCAGACAGCGTGCCGGGTGTGCCCCACGGGGGGGCGAGGACGACACGCCGTCGCGCGCGCTTCGACTTCGACGTTGATGATGTGGCGCCTTCAGCCGCCGTTTCAGGAAAAAGCGGCCGACTCAGTGAAACGCGTTCACTGCAGCCGTGCGGGAGGTTTGTCGGCGATGGGCACATGGAGCAAGCGCCCCTCGAGAGGACCGTTGAAGACGGCGATGCGCTTGCGCGGCCGGAGGCCGAGCTTCTTGGCGAGGGGCGCCTGCCCTGCGAGAAGCCACGCGTCCCAACCCAAGAAGTGCCGTCGCAAGACGTCACCGAGCTCGCGCCAGGTGGCGGTCACCTCCTTGGGGCTGCCCATACGCTCGCCGTAGGGCGGATTGCTCACGACGAAGCCGGGGCTCTCGACGGGAGGGCGCCAATCCCGGAGCTCACGCTTCACGACGGTGACCTGATCGCCGAAGCCGGCACGGCGTAGGTTGTATTCGGCCCGCCGACGCTGCGCCTGGTTGTGGTCGCCACCGAAGATGACGTCTGGAGGCAATGGGCGCTCTCGGTCGGCCGCCTCCTCGAGCAACCGCTGCCACATGCCTTCGTCGTGCCCCCGCCACCGCGAGAACCCCCAGCGCGGCCGGTGACGTCCCGGGGCCGCACCGGCCCGCATGCCCGCTGCCTCGACGAGAAACGTCCCGGATCCGCACATCGGATCCACGAGCGGCCCTTCGGCCTCGGCGTAGCCCGAGTGCCAGAGAATGCCTGCCGCGAGGGTCTCCTTGAGGGGCGCATCGCCTCCATCCCGGTCGAAGCCGCGCAGGTGAAGCGGGTCGCCCGAGAGATCGATGGAGACGAGGGCCCGGGTGCCCTGGAGCGCGACGTGAATGCGCACGTCGGGGGCCTGAAGGTCGACCCCGGGGCGGTTGCCTCGGTCGTCACGCAGCGAATCGACCACAGCATCTTTGGTCTTCTGCGCGCCGAAGCCGGTGTGGATGATGGCCTCATTCGTCCCGACGAAGGTGACGGCGAGGGTGCTGTCTTTACCGAGGTGCTCGTACCAGGGGATCTTGCGTAGCTCGGCGTAGAAAGCATCGGCGGAGCCAGCGAAGCACTTGCGGAGGAACAGCAGCACGCGGGTCGCGACCCGAGACCAGAGGCACGCCCGATAGCCATCCTCGAGCTCGCCTTGGAAACGGACCACGCGATGGCCCGCTTCGACGCCGGAGAGTCCGAGCGCGGTGAGCTCGGCCGCGAGCGCTGGCTCGAGTCCGGTCCCGCAAGTGGCTGCGAATCGCATGCCGGGACCCTAGATGCGTTCCCATGGGTTCGCTACACCTCGACGCGCCCCGGGGGCAGCGGATGAGCGCGCCGGGGGCCGTCAGCGCGCTTGGGCGACCGCACGAAGCCAGCCGTGTCCAAAGCGTTCATCTGGCTCGAGGTAGTGCCCTTCGCTCCACTCGTTGAGGGAGGCCACGAGCAAGAGCGGATCGTCGTGGCCGTGATCTCGGGTGTAGGTCACACCTCGCCGTAGGGCTTCGGCGAAGCGATCGGGGCGCTCGCCGACGACCACCGGCGACCAAGGATACTTGCGGGGGCGTTCCGGTCCGAAGTCGGCCGCACGGGGCGATGCGTCCCATCCGGGTGCGACCGCGGGCATGTAGGGGAGCCCAGAGCGGGCGGCGAAACCTGCCCACTCGGCGGCGCGATCGGCAGCACAGGTCGCGTAGTCCTGGAGTGGCTCGCCCTTCCAGACCGGAAGAAAGACGTAGTGCGTGACGCTGTCGAAACCGATGGCTCCCAGATCCTCGATGACGTCGACAGCCGGATCGATCGCGGCGAGGTGCAGGTCGGGGAAGCCGCGCGCCGCGAGCCAGGACCGCGCCATACCGATCGCGAGCTTGGCCTGCTCGCGCCCGAGCTCTCGCAGAAAGAAGGTGGCATCGAAGATGGAGAAGTAGGCGCGCCCGCCCACGGTGACGTAGTTGTCGCGCACGAAGTAGCGCTCGGCGAGGTAGGCGATGAGGTCCACGAAGTCCTCGGCGTCGGTCTTCACACGACGCGCGCCGTCGATGACGGGAAGGTCGGCGCGACGAACGGGCAGCACCCGACGCGGCATGCGGTTGGCCCACATGAGCGCAAAGGGCATCGTCTCCCCTTCCGGTGCGCCCAAGAAGCCGAGGTCGAGGGCGTCCTGAAAGACGCGCTTTCCGCGACACCAGAAGAAGCCGTAAACCAGCGCGTCGACCCCATGGGCGCGACAGCCACGCACCCGCTCCCCCACCGCCCTCGGGTCCCGGTCGTCGTAGGTACCGAGCAGAGGCACCTTGGGCTGCGCATGCCCTTCGAACCGCGGTCGACAGCCTTCGACGAGCTCCCACTCGGTGAACCCGGGATGAAAGCTCGCGTCCCGCTCGGGAATGGGATGCCACCCTGGATAGACGTAAGCCGCCACGCGCATAGAGCCAGGAGGATGGCCCATTCGGCGTCTGAGAACGAGGGCCTCGGGGTTCTTCGAGGTTCGAGGTTCGAGGTTCGAGGTTCGAGGTTCGAGGTTCGAGGTTCGAGGTTCGAGGTTCGAGGTTCGAGGTTCGAGGTTCGAGGTAGAGACCGAGACCGAGACCGAGACCGAGAACGAGACCGTGAACG
>JAUHZF010000349.1:5000-10005 GCA_030426145.1 Polyangia bacterium | reverse complement strand
TCGGTGCCCGCGAATTGCTTCAGCACGTGTCGTTGCAGCGCGGCTCCTACGACGTGTCGCACGCGTTCGGGTTCATCGCCCCCGACGTGGAAGATGGGGTCGAAGTCGGGGTTTCCCAGCGCCTGGTCCGGGGCGGGGTGCAGGACTCGGTCGTGCAGCCCAAACTGTCGGATCGAGAGTCCCAGGTCGAGCGGTACGGAGAGGTGCGTCTCCACTTGGGTGTAGGTCCGGGCCTGGCCCTGGCGGGTCGAGCCGCCCTCGACCGCGATCGTGACCCGGAGGCCGTCCCGAAGACCCTCCACATGGCTGCGGGGACCGGGCACGAAGGACAGCCCGGTAGACTCCGCGACCCGTCGCCAAGTGGCGTCGGTCCGGGTGCGATCCCGACGCACTGCGGCCACGCTAGCGGCGAAGGCGAGCGTCACGCCGACGAACAACAACAGCGGGACCACGATCGCGTCGTCTTCAGGGCGTTTCGCCCCGGACGAAGGCCTCGTAGTCGGCGACGTTGCCGCGGGAGCCCAAGGCCAGGGGGACGCGCTGATGCAACTCCGTCGGCACGATGTCGAGGATGCGCTCGGTCCCGGTGGAGGCTGCGCCGCCTGCGGCCTCGAACAGGAAGGCGAAGGGGTTGGCTTCGTAGAGGAGCCGCAGCTTGCCCTCCGGGGCCTTCACGTCACCGGGGTAGGCGAAAATGCCTCCACGCATGAGCGTGCGGTGAGCGTCGGCCACCAGCGTGCCCACGTAGCGCTGCCGGTAGGGCCGTTGGGTCGCTTTGTCGTCACCCTTCACCCAGGCGTTCCAGCGCTTCACGTCGTCGGTCCAGCGGGAGCTGTTGCCCTCGTTGATCGAGTACGTGGTGCCCCGCTCGGGGACTCGGATGTTCTCATGAGAGAGCAGGAACTCACCGACGGTGGGGTCGTAGGTGAAGCCGTGCACCCCGTCTCCGGTGGTGATGACGAACATCGTCGAGGAGCCGTAGATGACGTAGCCCGCGGCCTGGAGCTTGGTGCCCGGCTTGAGGAAGTCCTTCTCCTCCACGGGCCCGTCGTGCTCCTTGCGCAGCACCCCGAAGATGGTACCAATCGAGATGTTCACGTCGATGTTCGACGAGCCGTCGAGGGGGTCGAACATCATCACGTACTTGGCGTGGGGGGCAGTGGAGAGCACCCGCATCTCCTCCTCCTCTTCGGAGGCGGCGGCCGCACAGACCCCGCGCCGCGAGAGCACGCGCATCAGGGTTTCGTTGGCCTCGCGGTCGAGCTTCTGGACCTTCTCGCCCTGTACGTTCTCATCCCCCGTGTAGCCGAGCACGTTCGCGAGACCGGCCCTCCTCACGCGCGAGGTCACGAGCTTGGCGGCGAGGGCGAGCGAGCTGAGGAGCGAGGTGAAGTAGCCACGCGCCTCCGGGCGCCCGAGCATGCCCTCGAGGATGTAGGTCTCGAGGGTCAGCCCAGTGCGCGACTCCAGGTTGGGGGCGGGCTCGTACGTGTCCATGGCCCCAATGTGGGTGTGACCATCAGGCGCCGTCAAGGAATGGCTTTATCCACGGGGTGGCCCTGTGGTTAGATGCGCGCCCCGCGAATTATCCACGGGTTATCCACCGCTCTTTCAAGCTCTGCGCGTGGTCCCGGCGGCAAGGTCGATAGAAGAGGAACATCCATGTCATTGAACATCTCGGTCAGCGGTGCTGACCCCCGCACGAACAAGGTCGATGTCCTGGCGCTCGGCGTCGTAGAGGGCCGTCACACGAAGGATCTCGCGGGGGAGCTGATCGGGGCCATCGGAGGCGCGCGAGCGGAGCTGCGCCGCTTCGACTTCACGGGCAAGGCGGGCCAGGTCTACGAGACCACCACCGCTGGCTCGGTGAAGGCAGGCCGCCTGCTCCTCATCGGCCTCGGCAGTGACGAGCTCGACGGCCCGGCGCTGCGCCGGTTCGCCGCCACGGCCGCGCGACATGCCAAGGGAGCCCGTGCTGCCTCGATGAGCATCGTCATCCCGGGGTCTGGTATCGACAACGCCGAGCATTTCTTGGCTCAAGGCGCGGTTCTCGGGGCCTATACCTTCGAGCGCTACAAGACGGGCGACAACGCGAGCAAGCGCCCGCTCGCCAAGGTGGCCCTACTCTCGGGCGACAAGGTGAACAGCGCAGTGCGTGAGTCGGCCGACCTCGGCCGTCGCATCGCAGAGGCGGTCACGCGCGCGCGTGACCTCGTCAACACCGCGCCCAACGACCTCTACCCGGAGGCCATGGCGGAGTACTGCAAGGAGATGGCGAAGACCTACAAGGACAACGGCTTGTCCTGCACGGTCCTCACCCACAAGCAGATCCTCGCCAAGGGGATGAACCTCATCGACGCGGTGGGCCGCGGCAGCACCAAGAAGCCGGTGCTCATCCACCTCAAGTACAAGCCCAAGGGCAAGCGCGACCTCAAGCGGCTCGTCTTCGTGGGCAAGGGCATCACCTTCGACACCGGCGGCATCTGCCTCAAGCCAGGACCCGGCATGGACGAGATGAAGGGCGACATGGGCGGCGCGGCCAACACCATCGCGCTCATGGCGGCGGTGGCCGAGATCATGCCCGACGCGGAGATCCACGGCATCGTGGGGTCGGCGGAGAACATGCCCGACGGCGACAGCTACCGCCCGGGCGACGTGTTTACGTCCTACAGCGGCAAGACGGTCGAGATCATCAACACCGACGCCGAGGGGCGCCTCGTGCTGGCCGACGCGCTGCACTATGCGACCGAGCTCGAGCCCGACTTCATCATGGACAACGCCACCCTCACGGGGGCGATGGTCGTGTCGCTCGGCACCACCTACAGCGGCTACTTCTCCAACCGCGACGAGCTCGCCGAGGCCCTCAAAGCCGCGAGTGGCCGCTCGGGCGAGAAGCTCTGGCATCTGCCTCTCATCGAGGAGCTGCGCGACAAGCTCAAGAGCAAGTGGGCCGACATCAAGCATGTGGGCGACCGCTGGGGTGGGGCGATCACGGCGGCGCTCTTCCTGCGCGAATTCGTGGGCGACACGCCCTGGATTCACGTCGACGTCGCGGGTCCTTCGATGTCCGACAAGGACTACGACATCTACACGCGGGGCGGGACCGGCCACGGCGTCCTGACCTACCTCCAGCTCATCGATCATCTGATTCAGAGCTGAACGGCCGCGCTTGCGCTAACCTGCCCGGCGCATGACGACGCGCGCAGACCAGGCCCGCCTCCGCCGCCGCCTCGGCCGCGAGGTGGGCCAAGCCATCGCCGACTTCTCGATGATCGAGGAGGGGGACCGGGTTCTCTGCGCCGTCTCGGGGGGCAAGGACAGCTACGTCATGCACGAGATCCTCACGGACCTCGAGCGGCGTGCGCCCGTGAGATTCGAGGTTCTGGCCGTCAACGTCGACCAGGGCCACCCGGGCTACCCGAGGGAGGTGCTCCACGACTACATGGCCGAGGGCAACCATGCCTTCCGCATGGTGCACGAGGACACCTACTCCATCGTGAAGGCGAAGATCCCCGAGGGCAAGACCACCTGCTCCCTCTGCTCCCGCCTACGGCGAGGCATTCTCTATACCCTGGCGCGCGAGCTCGGCTGCAACAAGGTGGCCCTCGGCCACCACCGTGACGACATCATCACGACGCTGATGCTGAACCTGCTCTTCCAGGGTCAGCTCAAGGCGATGCCGCCCAAGCTCGTCAACGACGAAGGCGACGTGGTGGTCATTCGGCCGCTCGCCTACTGCCCCGAGGACGACATCGCCGCCTATGCCGAGGTCCGCGGCTACCCCATCGTCCCGTGCGTGCTCTGCTCGGGTCAGCCGAACCACCAGCGCAAGGTGGTGGGCGACCTGCTCGCCGAGCTCGATGCGCGGCAGCCGGGCGTCCGCGCGAGCATGCTGGCCGCGCTTCGCAACGTCCGGCCCTCACAGTTGCTCGATTCCGGGTTGTGGCAGGCGCTCGACCTCGAGGTGGCGCGGGAGCGCCCCGAGCCAGCTCCCGAGCGTCTCGTTCAGCTCCGACGGGCCTCCGAGGAGGTCCGTGGCTGAGGCCCCGGTGGTCGAGGAGCCCGGCGGGGTCGAGGCCGAGGCAGGGGAGGCGCCCCCGCCGTCGGTGCGTCGCATCGCCAAGGAGGTTCGGGCGCGCTCGACCATTCTGCGCTGCACGTTGGGCGCGGTGGCCGCATGGGCCATCACGGTGGCCCCCCTCGTGGTGAGCGGTCGGGCGTCGGCACCCGTCCGCGTCCTCGCTCTGGCGTCGCTGTCCGCCGGGGTCGTGGGACCCCAGCTCCTCCCGCGCAACGATCGCCGTGCGCGTCAGGTCGGGATCACGCTCTTCCTGGCCATGGTCCTGCTCACTTGGGCCCTGGCGTCGCTTGACGCGGCCCTGACCGGACTCGACCCGTTCCGGGCCATCCTGGGCTCTCTGGGGTGGGGGGTCTATGCCCTCAGCTGGTCGCATCCGTGGTCCGTGCCCGACCACAAGCTGGCCACGGCCCCTGAAGGTGATACCGCGGGGCTCAAGCCCCGTCGTACGACGCCGCACTACGCCGTGGGCGTGGCCGTGGTGGGGGCGGCATGTGCGGCGCTGTGTCTGGGGCTCGCATGGCGCATCCCCGACCCCAATCGAGCCGTGTTCGCCCAAGCGGTGGCTGTCGGAGGGGCGGTGGCACTCCTCACGTCGGCGTCCGCCATCGCGGTCTTCGCTGGACGCGAAAGCCGACGTGAACGCGGTCGCCGCCGGTTACCGTTCAACCGACGGGTGCTGAACAATCTACTGCTCATGGCGGTCGTCATCGCGCTCGCCCTTGCACTGCGATTCACCCGTTGACTGTGATCTCCGCCCGTCCCTGGGCTAAGGTGACTTCGTGCCCAGTCGCGCGGTCATCGTGCTGAGCATCTTTTTCGTCATCGCGGCGACCTGCTTCGCGTTGGCGCTGATGTCGCTCGCGCGTGCCGACGACGTCATGGCCTTGCTCCTGGCCATCCTTGGGGCGCTTTCGTTGCGCGGGC
>JAUHZF010000348.1 GCA_030426145.1 Polyangia bacterium | reverse complement strand
GTCGCCGGAGCCCTGGTTCGTTCGGACGGCAGCCTGGGTAAAGATCCCACCCACACGCAGCATTTCGTCACCGTGAACGAGGGCAAGAGCGGTGATGACGTCACCCCCGCGCCCAAACCCATCGCCCTCCCCTCCCGGTCCGACAACCGGGGCTGCATGGGTCAGAACCGCGCCCACTGGCTGTCACTCAACGGCTACTTCGCCCACGAGATCCTCGAATACTTCTACGGCAACGACATCGAATTCGTCGGTCTCTCCGGCGTCGAGCCACCCCGCGCGCCCGGTCGGGTCTGCGACGACATTCCCGAGGAAGGCGCCTGTACTGGCACCCTCCTGCAGTGGTGCGCGGAGGGTGAGGTGCACAGCTTCGACTGTGCGCGCACCGGTCGCTCCTGCGTCGCGGGAGACGGTGATCCCGGCCGCTGCGAAGAGACGTCGGACCCACCGCCATCGTGTGGCGATATCGACTACGAGGGGGTCTGTGAGGGCGACGAGGTCGTCTACTGCAACGACGACGGCATTCTCGAGCGCGTGGACTGCGCACTTCAGGGCCTCACGTGCGGCGACCCCGGCGTGGCCGGCAAGGAGTGTGTACCCGCCATCGACGGCCAATGCGGCGTCGACGACATCCAGCCCCAGTGCGTGGGCACGGTTTTCGTTCGTTGCTCGGGCTCAGAGCTGCGGTCGGTCGACTGCGCGAGCATCGGCCAGGCCTGTGGCTACATCAAAGAGCCGGACGGCGGTGACCGCGTCGACTGCTTCGAAGTCGCGCAGTAGCAGGTCACAGACGGACCTCAGCTCGCCATCTGGGGGAAACATCTGGCTATAATCCCCGGTGGATGGACGAGGCTTCCTTCACCCCGGGCATGCTGCTCGCAGGAAAGTACGAGGTGGTGCGACCCCTCGGCTCGGGGGGCATGGGCGAGGTCTTCGAAGGGCGGCACAAGGCCCTCGGCAAACGCGTGGCCATCAAGGTCCTTCGGGCCGACGCCTCCAACAACCCGGAATACCGCCAGCGCTTCGAACGAGAGGCCCGCGCTGCGGCCTCGCTACGCAGCCCCCACGTCGCGCAGGTCACCGACGTCGAGACCCTCGAGGACGGTCGCCCCTTCATCGTGATGGAGTACCTGGAGGGCCGCGACCTCAACGACGAGCTCGACCTGCGCGGCAGCCTGCCCGTCGCCGAGGCCGTCGACTACGTGTTGCAGACCTGCACCGCGATGAGCGAAGCCCACGGCAAGGGCATCGTGCACCGCGACCTCAAGCCCCACAACCTCTACCTGACCGACCATGGGGACGGGCGCCGCATCAAAGTGCTCGACTTCGGGATCTCCAAGGTCGACGAGGGAGACGCCTCGGTGACCGCGACCTCCGTCGCCATGGGCACCCCGCTCTACATGGCGCCTGAGCAGATGCGCAGCGCCAAGCACGTCGACGCGCGAGCCGACATCTGGTCGCTGGGTGTCATTCTGTACGAGCTCCTCGCCGGGCGCCCGCCGTTCGACGGTGAAAACCCCACCGCCGTCATCGCGGCCGTCACCGTCGACACCCCGAAGCCACTCCGCGAACACCGACCCGACGTGCCCGAGGGCCTGGAGAAGGTGGTGATGCAGATGCTCGAGAAGAACAAAGCTCTCCGCCAGGGCAGCGTTCTCGAGCTCGGTCACGCCCTCGCGCCTTTCTCATCGGCGGGGACCTGGGAGGCCAGCATGCCGGCCATGAGCTCGAGGCGCAGTCACCCCGCGCCGTCGGCCACGGTCAGCGCCCGGAGCGTCGACGGGCTCAGCGGTGCGGCGCGCAACGACACGGCTGCGAGCTGGTCGACCCAAGGGGCGCGTCGCGCGCGACGTCGCCGTCAGACGACGACGGTGCTCATGGCCGCGGGGGTGGTCACGGTGCTCGGCGTCGTGGGCGGCATATGGGCCACGCGGGAGACCATGCCCGAGCCCGCCGCCGAGGTCGTCCCCTCTCCCCCTCCCGTGGTCGACGCCGACGCAGACGAGCTCGAGGAGCCGGAAGCGCCCGCCCCCGAGCCCGAGGCCTCCGCCACGGCCACCGCAACCGCAAAGCCAGCTGCGCTGCCCCCTCGCCCTCCCGCACCCATCGGCCCCAAGCCGGTCGAACCTCCCGCGCCACCGGCTCCGGTCAAGAAAGCGCCGCCACCGCCTCCACCTCCGAGTGGGACCAACCCCGATCTTCTATGACGCCCTCCCCCTTCGCTTGGCTCCTTCGACTTCTTCTCGTCGCCTTCGTCGCGCTCGCACCGGCTCCAGCCACGGCGCAGACCGACACGTGGAAGACGCTCAAAGAAAAAGGGGACGAGGCCTTTCGAGAGCGACGCTACGGAGAGGCGCTCGAGCTCTACGACGCCGCCTGGGCCAAGGAGCAACAGCCGGTCCTCAACTACAACCGGGGCCGCGCATACGAGGCGCTCGGCCGCTTCCCCGAGGCCCTCGACCAGTTCGAGAGCTTCGTCGAGCGCGCCCCGAAGGACCTGAAGGCCAAAGTCCCGAAGCTCGACGCGCTCATGGAGGAGACCCGAGGCAAGGTCTGCACGGTGACCATCGAGAGCGTACCCGTGGGGGCGACGGTCTTGCTCGACGGGGTCAAACTCGGGGTGACGCCCATCGTCGACCGCCGCGTCAACGCGGGTGACGTCGAGCTCGAGCTCTCGGCCGACAACTACCTCCCCAAGACCCAATCCGTCTCGCTCCCGGGCGGGGGCACCTTGCCGCTGAAGGTCTCGCTGGCGCCGGTCACCCAAGGCAAGCTCATCGTCAAGACCGACCCCGAGGGCGCCACCGTCACCATCGACGGCAAGCCCGCCGGGCTCTCCCCCATCGTGCGCGAGGTGACGAGCGGCGAGCACCAGCTCCGCATCGAGCTCGACGGCTACGAGACCATCGAGGACACCTTCGCCGTCGAGCCCGGCAAGGACGAGACGGTGAGCATCACCCTCACCAGCACCACACCGGTTTATGCCGCCTGGTGGTTCTGGACCAGCATCGGTGGCGCCGTCGCCGTCGCTGGCGGCCTCACCGCGACCTTCGTCGCCCTCAACACCGAGAAGGACCCCGAGCCCGGGTCCATCGATCCCGGGCTCGTGCAGGCGCCCATCACCGGGGCCTCCATCCTTCAGCTCGCCTTCTGAGCGTCAGGCGAGAAGGTTCTTGGCGATGACCAGGCGTTGGATCTGGCTCGTGCCTTCGTAGATCTGAAGGACCTTCGCGTCGCGCATGAGCTTCTCGACGGGGTACTCCTTCACATAGCCGTTGCCGCCGAAGATCTGCACCGCGTCGACCGCGGTCGTCATGGCAGCATCGGCCCCGTAGGCCTTGGCGAGGCTCGAGACGATGGGGTTTCGCACTCCGTTGTCGAGATTCCAGGCCGCCTTGCGGTAGAGCAGCTGCGTCGCCTCCACGCGAATCGCCATGTCGGCCAGCATGGCCTGCACCATCTGGTGCTGGGCGATGGGTTTGCCGAAGGTCTCGCGCTCCTTGGCGTAGGCCACGCACTCGTCGAGGCAGCGACGCATCACGCCCGCGGAGATGGCCCCGATGTCCGGGCGCGTCTGATTGAAGGTCTCCATCGCGAGCTTGAAGCCCTTGCCCGCTGGCGCGAGCAGGTTCTCCTTCGGCACCTTCACATCTTCGAAGAAGACCTGCGCCGTGTCGCTCGCGCGCTGCCCGAGCTTGTCTTCCTTCTTGCCGACCTTCAGGCCTTCGCTGTCGCGGTCGACGATGAAGGCGCCGATCCCCTTGTGGCGCGAAGACGGATCCTCGGTGGCGAAGACGACGTACCAACGGGCGTGGCTGGCGTTGGTGATCCAGCACTTCTGACCATTGAGCACGTAGTCGTCCCCCACCTTCTTGAAGGTGGTCTTCATGCCTGCGACGTCGCTCCCGGCGCCGGGCTCGGTGGTGCAGTAGCTCACGAGGATGGGCTCCTCGGTGAGCATGCCGAGGTACTTCTTCTTCTGCTCCTCGTTGCCGCCGAGCTTGACGGGCGTGGCCGCGAGCACGTTCGCGAGCATGCTCGTCTGAATGCCGGAGCAGCCATAAGCGAGCTCTTCGGTGATCAGGCTGTTCTCGAGCTCGCCGAAGCCAGCGCCGCCGTATTCGGCGGGCACGGTGGCGTTGATGAGGCCGATGTTCCAGGCCTCCTCGAAGACGTCGAGAGGGAACTTGGACGCGTGATCGCACTCGGCCGCGATGGGGGTGATCTTCTCGGCCGTGAAACGACGAGCCGTCTTGATCAGCTGGTCGTGCTCTTCGGACAGTTGGAAATTGAGCATGGGCTAGTCTTTCAGTTGGTCGCGGCGTCGCTCGTACTCGGCTCGCACGCTCCGGGAGCCGACCATGTAGCCGACGAAGAGGCCGAGCACCGCCACGAGGGGGATGTACAGCATGTGGTTCGACGTCATCGCTGCGACGTTGAACATGAGCGTCAGTCTCCTTGCTCGCGGGCGCGCTCGAGGTCTTCTCGCAGCTCGCGGATGCGGTCGTCGAGGCCGCGCTGCTTACGGAAGGACAAGAAGATGAGGACGAAGGCGAGGAGCCAGAAGGCGGCGTAGGCCTCGACGAGGAGTACCTCGCCGCTCTGCATCTCCGCGCCACCTCCGGTGACGGGGGCGAAGTCCTGGTCGGGCCGGGCGACGGTGGTGTCCCCGGGCATGTTGCTCTTGTTCGGCGATGGCGTGGTGTCTTGCACGGCCCTAATCCCCGGCGATGCCGAGCTCCAGCGCCTCCTGCTCGAGGGCCTCGACCTGCGTCTGAGCCATGTGGAGCCGCATCCGCTGCCAGATGAGGACCACCGAGAGAAGGAGGAAGGTGACGAAGCCCATCATCAATGCGAGCTTCATGTCTGGGTGGCTGAGGCCACCGCCGCCCTTGGTGATCACGCGGGGGTGTTGGCCCCCCCACTTCTGCACCGAGTAGCGGATGATCGGGATGTTGGCCGTGCCGAGGATGCCCAGCGCAGCCGCGAACTTTCGTTCGGCCTCCCCGCCCGCGCTGAAGCTCCGCATGACCGTGTAGGCCACGTAGATGAGCACGTTGAGGAGGGATGTTGTGAGGCGGGGGTCCCAGGTCCAGTAGCGCCCCCAGGCCCGCGCCGCCCAGAGAGGCCCGCTGATGATGAGCATCAGGCCCATCACCACCGTCACGTCGGCGCCCGCTCGTGCGAGCGCGTCCCACTTCAGGTCGCCCTTGGCGAGGTAGAGGGCCGAGCCCAAGAAACACGCGCCGGCGCCGAGGTACATGCCGACGGCCGACGGGACGTGGAAGTAGAAGATCTTCTGGACGATGCCCATCGTGCTCTCGACGGGCGCCTTGAGGAAGATGATCTGGAGGGTGGCCACCAGGCAGACCGCATTGAGCAGCACGAGGCCATAGAAGATGCGGTCCCGACCTGCGGTCGGCTTGGCGGTATCGGTGCTCACGAAATCTCCAACGGCGAGAGCATAGGACATCCGGGCCCCACCACCAACGAGGCGACGGGACCGGGTCGCGGCATCAACGGGGGGCGATGGCGTCCCACCCCGTCTTCTGGGCGAGCACGGCGAGCGCGAGGTTGAGGTTCATGGTGGCGTTGAGCACGTTGTAGCGATTCTCGGCCCAGGCGCGGGCCGGGTCGACGAGCTCTTTGTCTTCCATGGTGCCGACGGCGATGGACTGCTGAACGGTGAACAACCACTTCTTGGCGTAGCCGACCGCCTTCTCGTAGGCCGCGAGCCGCTTCTGCCAATGGACCACGTCGGCGTAGGCCACCTCGACCTCTGAAGCGACGCCGCCCGTGGCTTGCTTCTCGAGGGCCTGCATCTCGAGGAGCTGGGCTTCGGCGAAAGCGACCCGCGACAGGCCGGGGAGAAGGTCGAGGTTCCACTGCATCACGAGGCCGAAGCCAAAGCGGAAGTAGTTGCCCGGGTCGAGCACGAAGGGATTGATCTGGTCGGCGACCTCGGGCGCGGTGCTGAAGCCGACGTTCAGGCCGAACGCGAGGTCGGGATAGAGCTGAGAGCGTCGCAGCGAGAGCTGCGCCCGCCGTGCTTCGACGCCCGCGCTGGCCTGACGCACCTCGGGCCGGTGGAGCCGTGCCTGGGCCACGTACTCGTCGAGCTTCTTCAGGGCGTGAGGTGACACCCGGAGGGGCTCGTCGCGGAAGGTGAGCTTCTCGACGCCGGTGTAGTAACGAAGGCCCGCCTTCGTCACCATGAGGAACTTCTCGGCCTGGGCCTTTCGGTTCTCGAGCTCGGCGCTGTAGGTCTGGAGCTTGAGCAGGTCGATGGGGTTGGCCGCATCGTTGTTCTCGAGCTTGGTGACGGCGTCGTTGATCTTCTCTTCGGCGTCCTGGAGCAACACCATGCCGTCGCGCGCGAGCTGCAGGCCGAGGTAGGCCTTGCGAACTTCGAGCCGGACCTGGTCGCGCGCCACGTCGATGCCGGCCTCGTTGACCTTCACGTTGGCCTCGGCTGCCTTCCAGAGGTTGGTGATCTTGCCAAAGGTCCAGAGCGGGACCACACCGCTGAGGTTGGCTCGCCAGGCGACGCCGAGGCTGTTGGTGAGGGCGATGTCGGTGTTGGGGCTGAAGATCGCGCTACCACGCACGGTGGGCGCGATGGCCATGCCGCCCGTCATCTTCCACTGCGAGAAGGGTGCGAAGTAGGCCTCGTTGAGCTGGGCCTGCACCTGAGCGAGCTTGGCGCGCGCACGCAGCAGGTTTGGGTGATTGCGGTCGGCGAGCTCGAGGCAGCGGGTGAGATCCGCCCCCTTGCTCGAGCGACGCCCTTTCCCCGGCTCCGGGGCCGTGGTGTCGGCCGACGGGGGTTTGTCGTCTGCCCTGCTCTCGGCGGAGAGGAGGGTCATCAGGCCCGCCACCGCGAGGCCCGCGGCGAAGACCTGGCGCATTCGGCGGCTCATCTGGACTTGTTGCCGAGGCGCTTGTCGTGGTGCTCGCTGAGCCGGTACGGCGGGAAGTCGACCGACAGCACGGTGCCCCCGTCCGTCCGCTTGAGGCGGGGCTTGCCTTCGACCTTGTAGTGGAGCGCGATGACGAGCACCGCATCGGCCCCGTCTTGCTCGACGTGCACGCGCGCGACGGGCGTCTCGAAGTGATTGGTGGGCAGCGGGAGGCGATTGACGCGTTCAGGGACGTTCACACCCTGAAAACGGAACTTCATGACGCCGTCTTCCTTGGCCTCCTGAACGTCGACCCTTCCGAAGACCTCGAGGAAGACGCGCGAGCTGCCGTCGGCGAACATGCGAAAGCCCGGATAGGTGGCCGTGTTGTGCTGGGCCTGGCCCTTGTGCCCCTCGACACGGCGCGCGTACACCTTGCCCGACAGGTCGTTGGGCCCGTCGAGCTGAGTACCTTCGTTGTCCCAGGTGGTCGGCTCGTCCAGCTCCTTGAAGGCGCCGTCCTTCGTCCCGACCTTGACCTCGGCCTTGCCGGAGCCGCAGGCCGTCAGCAGCAGCCCCAACGCAAGCCCTAGTACGCGATGCATGTCGGCCATGACGCCGGAATTGTGGCACGCAGCCAGGGGATGACCAAGGAGACGGCAAAGCGAGGGCGCTTGGAGGCCCGGTCCGACCCCTGCTAGAAACACCCGGCATGGTCGATACACCCCCTTCGGGAGGTGCCGGCGCCCCTCCGGCCCAGCCCGCGACCCCTCGCCCGCCGGCTGAGGCCGAGGCCCATCTGGTGGAGCTCAACGCGCTGCTCGGACGAGGAACGCGCTACGCGGGCAAGCTGTTCTTCGAGGGACGCGTGCGGGTGGAGGGCGGCTTTACCGGCGACATCCGCGGCGACGTCCTCATCATCGGTGACGGCGCCGACGTCGACGGCGACATCGAGGTGGAGATCTGCATCGTCACAGGCGGACAAATACGCGCAAACATTAGAGCTTTTCAAGCCATCGAACTGCATGCGCCCGCCATCGTGCGGGGTGATCTGCACGCCCCCAACGTCTTCATCGACCGGGGTGTTCAGTTCGAAGGCAACCTCAAGATGCAGCCCCTCGACGGCCCCGCCGACCGCAAGGGTGACCGCCGCGCGCAGGGCGACGCAGCCCTGGCCACCCGCAGCCCCGACACCCGGGAGCCCGACGAGGGCGTGCTCCCAGACGGAACCTCCCCCGACGCGGACCACAATAGGACGGGATGACGAGCAAGCGCGCCACACGACGCACGCTGCTGGCCGCCGGCGCCACGGGCATCGCCCTCGCCCCGGTCGAGGCCCTGGCCAAAGAAGACCCGTACAAGGTCCGTCGCTACTTCTTCGCCCAGGACGGCAAGAAGTACAACACGGGCGGGGCCATCATCCGGGTGAAAGCGCCCATGGACCGCGTGGTGAAGGAGGTCATGAAGTACCGCCGCTACGACCAGGTCCTCCCCCGCATCGAGACGAGCAAGATCGTCGGGCGCGACGGCAAGAAGAGCGCCGACGTGTACATGCGAGCGCCCATCTTCGGCGGCACGATGAGCATCTGGTTCGTGTCCCGCTTCGTAGGACCGCTTCCGTGGAAGTGGGGCGGCGTGAAGATCGTCGGCAGCCTGGTGCGGAGCAACGTCGAGTCCTTCGACGGGGTATGGAAGCTCCACCCCTGCGGCGACGACGAGAACGAGACGGTGCTGCGGCTCGAGCTGAACATGGTGCCCAAGGTGCCGGTCCCGACGGGCCTGCTCGAGCGCTCGTTCCGTTGGGCCGCGGAGAAAGGCTGCGTGGCCATGCGCGACCTCACCGAAAAGGGCAGCTCCTCCGTCACCGAGGACTGAGTTCGAGGTCTTCCAGGTTCGAGGTTCGAGGTTCGAGGTTCGAGGTTCCAGGTTCGAGGTCGAGGTCGAGGTCGAGACCCAGAACGAGCCCGAGCCCGAGCCCGAGACCCAGAACGAGACCCAGAACGAGAAGGAGACCGAGCCCGAGACCGAGATTGTACGTCGGGCGTCGACTAAGCTCTGAGGGGTGTTCGAGCTGCTCTTGTCCTGGGTCTGGTTGGCCGCCGCGCCGAAGGCGGCCGACGCCCCCTGCCCCGCCGACATGGTGATGGTGGAGGGTACGCACCCGGAGCAGCTTCAGCGGCTCTGCACCGACGTGCGCAAGGGCAAGTGCTGGGCCTTCTTTCCTGGGCTGATGGCGCAAGAGGCGCGATTCACGAACGTCCGCACCTGCATGGACCGCTACGAGTGGCCCAACCAAGAGGGCGCGCGGCCGGAGGTGATGATGACCTTCCTCGAAGCCGAGAAGATGTGCGCGGGGCGGGGCAAGCGCCTCTGCACCGAGTTCGAGTGGGAGCTCGCCTGCGAGGGACCGAAGCACCTTCCCTGGCCCTACGGCTGGGCGCAGCGAGAGGGCGTGTGCCACAACGACAAGTCGTACCGGCACTATCGCTTCGACGATCTGCACAGCCCCGACAAACGCAAGCGCGACCGCGAGACCGCGCGTCTGTGGCAGGGCGCCCCGAGTGGCAGCTACCCCGGCTGCACCAGCGCCTTCGGGGTGGAAGACCTGGTGGGCAACGTCGAGGAGTGGGTGGCGACCTCACGCGAAGAATGGCCCTACCGCAGCAGCCTCAAGGGTGGCTTCTGGGCCAAGGCGTGGAGTGGGTGCCGCGGCACCAACGAGAGCCATTCCCCTCAGTTTCGTTTCTACGAGATCGGCTTCCGCTGCTGCCAGGACCCGCCCTGAGCGCATGAAGGCTCAGCCGGCGTTCGCGTAGATGTCTTCGCCGGTCGCGACCTCTTCGCTGTTGTCCTGACCCTCGACACCCTTGGCGTGGGAGGGCAAGTCCGGGAGCTCGTCGGAGGCGGTTCCCGGCGCAACCCAGTAGATCTCGGGCGTGGCGCGATACCCGCTGTAGGTCTGGCGCTTCTCGGTGCTGCCGTTCTTGTAGTGGATGGTGATGACGCTGAAGACGTCCATCCCACGGGTGCCCTTCTGCTTCCGGTACACCTTGCCCGGCGCGTACCAAGACTTCTCGATGATGCGCCGCTTGTACTTCTCGATGTTGGAGATGCCGTAGCTG
>JAUHZF010000027.1 GCA_030426145.1 Polyangia bacterium | reverse complement strand
CCGGTCTACGTTCTAAGCTGCGCCGTCCTGGTCGTCGGAGGTGGGCTTCTCGTAAGCGTGACGGTCGACGTCGAGGTCCCGCATCCACCGATAGAAGGTGTTGCGACCGATGCCGAGGTGTTGCGCGATGTGCGTGACGTTGCCGTCGAACTTGGCGAGGAGAGCCTCCACCTCTGGTCGCTCCGGACGCTTGCGGCGCGGTCGGTCGGTTCGGGCTGGGGCGGGTGGCGGCCGAGAAGCCGACGGCTGTACGGGTCGCGTGAGTTGGGCTTCGAGCTCGGGCGAGGCACGGATCACGTCACCGCTCACCTCGATGCGTGCACGGTCGATGATGTGCTCTAGCTCTCGCACGTTGTGCGGGAAGGCGTAGCAGAGGAGCATGAGCGCCAGGCGCGGGTGGAGACGTCGCTCGTCTCCCTGCTCGCGAAGGAAATGATGCGCGAGAGGCAGAATGTCTTCGCGACGGTCCCGCAAGGGCGGGGTGGTGATGGTCCAGCTCGAGAGACGAGCGTAGAGGTCCTCGCGAAAGGTGCCATTGGCGACCATCTCCGCGAGGTCCTTGTGCGTCGCGGCCACCACCCTCGTGTCCACGCGGAGCGAACGCGTCGCCCCGACCCGACGCACCTCCCGCTCCTGAAGCACACGCAGCAGACTCTGCTGGAGAGCCGGAGGTGCATCGCCGATCTCGTCGAGGAAGAGCGTGCCCCCGTCAGCCGCTTCGAAGAGCCCGGGGCGATCCCGATCCGCGCCCGAGTAAGCGCCGCGGCTCGCGCCGAACAGCTCCGCCTGCAGGACGGTTTCCGTCATGGCGCCGCAGTTGATGGCGTAGAAGCCTCCCGACCGGCCGCTGCAGCGATGGAGGAGCCGGGCCACGCGCTCCTTGCCGGTGCCCGTCTCGCCACCGATCAAAACCGTGATGGTCGTGGGGGCGACGCGCTTGACCTGGGCCCGAACCCTGGCGAGCGCATAGCTGGGCCCTACGACGTCGCCATCGTCACCGGACACACCGAGCGCCGACCGATGGTAGAGCACGAGGACCGCACCAACACCGATCACGTCGCCCGGCTGGAGCTTCCTGGTGTGGTCGATGGCCTCCCCGTTGACGAAGGTGCCGTTGCGGCTTCCGAGGTCACGTACGATCGTGGCGTCGCCGTGGCGCTCGACCACGGCGTGGTGGCGTGAGACCTTGGACGCGTTGAGCGCCTCGCTACCAAAAGCGAGGGCGTGTCGGCCGAGCTCGATGCTCGCATCGCGGTCGAGGAAGGCACGGATCCCCTGTAGCTCGGGGTCCGGGTGGTAGACGATGGTGAGGCACGGTCGTTCGTTGGCCGACGACATGTCGATGGCCTCGCTCGCGCCGTGGGTCGTGGTGCTCATGGTGTCGGGTTCTGAAGTCATCCTGGAGGACTCCGTCGCAAAGGAAGCCCCCCAGCCTACTCACCAAGCAACGTTCAGGCCAAGGGCATCCCCACCCTCAAGCCGAGCTTGGTTCGAGGGCCCGACGCTTGGCGAGCACACGCTCGAGCGCCTCCCGCCGACCAAGACGAAACAGCCGCTGGTCGGCGAACGAATAGGCCGCCAAGGCTCGCCCTCGCTCACCCATCGCCAAGGCCTCGTCCCCTGCCCGCTCGGCCTCGAAGACCGCATCGGGGAGAACGTGGCCCACGCGCACGGCGGCATCGAACGCCTGGTCCCACCGCTCCCACTCCCCGAACGCCGCGAAGGTCGGCAGCAGGATGAGGCGCGCGAGGCTGGCCATGGGCTGCGCACCGCGGCGGTCGAACCAGCTCGGGGCGGCCTCGATGAGGTTGCGCGTTCTGGCGTAGTTGCCCCCACGGTTGTGCACCAGCGCGATGTCGGCGCGACACGACCACAAGACAGTGGGCTCGGCGCCGAGCGCCTGCAGCTCGACGAGGGCCTGCTCGAGGCGACCGCGCGCGACGTCGAGTTGGTCGCGCTCACGCGCAACGCGGCCGAGAAACCACCCTGCGCGGACCGCCGTCATGCTCCTGGCAGGGAGCTTGTCGAGGCTGTTCCGTCCGTCTCGTTCAGCCCCATCGAGGTCGCCGATGTGCAGGTAGAGCTGCCCTCGGCTAAGAAGTAGGCTTCCCTCCACCTCGGCTCGGGCCCTGACCGCAGGCCGCGCCATGGCGTCTTCGATCGCATGCTCGACCGCCGACGCGGTGCCGGGGAGGTGAATCGCGACCTCGACCCAGGCGCGGAACGCCTCTGCCCAGAAGCTCTCGAGTTGCTGGGCTTCGGCGCGTTGCTGGGCCCCCTCGAGGCTGAAGGCCGCGCCTTCGAAGTCGCCTCCCCGAGCCGAGATCTCCGCGGCGAGCAGCTGCGCCTCCAGCTCGTCTGCCACCCGACGGCGACGACGCCCCCATTGGATCGCTTGCTCGGCGAGACGGCCCGCGTCGGTGGGGCTCCCCACCGCGAGCTCGCTGCGGCCGCGCAGGATGAGGAAGCGTCCCCGCAGCGGGTGGTCATCGGGGATGTCGCCGCGCTCGAACGCGTCGCGGGCGACCTCGAGAAGACGCTGGGCACGAGGGTGGGCCCCCGACGCCCACTGTGCGGAGGCCCCCTCGACGAGAGCTTCGAAGGCCTCGGAGTAGGTCCCCGCTTCGAAGAGCTGCAGACCTCGCTCGTGGGGGGAGGCAGCGAGCGAGGCGTGGATGCGGTGCCAGCGATGGCGCCTCGAGTCCATCGCTGCGATGACGGCCTCCCGAAACGCGGGTCGCTCGAAACGCCAGTGCCCAAGGGCGAGCTGCCGCTCGACCGAAGCGCGCCGAAGCTGACCACCATCGATCAGCAGCCGTTCTGCCGTCGCGCAGTGCTCCCGGGTCAACCCGGCCGCCTCGCAGGCTGCGACCCACCGCACCCGATGAACCCGTGGCCCCCCCGAAGCAGCGAGCTCGATGGCTTCCCGCACCCCTGGCGCCGCCCTGCGCAGGAGACCCGCGAGTCGCCTCTGCGCAATCTCATGCATGCCCTCGGGCAACGGCAGGTCCTCGACCCGAGCCGTGGTCGAATCGGCGCGCAGGTGCCCTTCCTCGAGCCAGTAGGTCACGAGCTGAACCGCGTAGCCGGGGTTTCCGCCCGTCCGGCTCGCGATGGCGAGCGCCGTCGGCGCATCGAGGCGACACAAGCTCTGGATCAGCTTCACCTGCGCGACGTCGGGAAGGGGCTCGAGCTGCACGCGCTCGAAGCAGCCGAGTTCCTGGCCTGCGACGCGTCCCCCTGAAGAGACCTCCTGGCCCGTGACCACCACGGCCATGGCACCACACCGCCGCCGCGTGAGCTCCATGACGAGAGCCTGGGCCTCCGCCGAACCGCCCGCGTCGTCGAGCACGAGCACGAGGGGCCGATCGTCGCTGAGCATCGTCAGGTAATCGGCGACGAGCGCCGCGGCGTCGGCATCGGCGACCGTGGTCGAGGGATCGACGAGGCGCGAGAGGTCTCGCGGCGCCTTGGGCGCCATGGCGGCGACGTGCTCTCGGAGTCGAGTGCCAGCAAGTCCTTCCGCTCGGAGATCACGTCGGACCATCTTCGCCAGCGCCCCCCCTTCGTGCCAGTCCTCGGCGCGCAGCCCGTGGGCGGCCCCCAGCTCCGAAGCACGCTCGAGGAGCCAGTCGGCCAACCGCGTCGTGCCCATCCCGGCTGCCCCCTCCACGCTGACGAAGGTCGGACCGTGCGTTCTTGCCGCCGACGCAAGCGACCGCCAGAGGGCGCGCTGCTCGCGCTGCCGTCCCAACATTGGCGGGGGCCGAAGCGCAGCCAGCGACGACATGGCATCGCCGATGAAGACCCGCTCCGACGCGGTCGTGAGCGCCTGCTCCGAGGTTGGCCAAGGCGCACGCACGAGGGCGGGGCCCGCTTCGACCGCAGGCAACGAAAGCGGGGCGCTCGGCTCGGTCGTGTCGTCGGTGGTCTCCGAGGTGCTGGTCGCACGTGCGCCCCCGAGGGCGTCCAGCTGCCACGACACCCGCTGCCCGTCATCGCACAGCGCTAGGAACGCCGAGCGAGCATCGGCTGCGCACGGAAAACGACGACGCCAGTGCGCCGAGAGACAGGTCGCCACCCAGCGCGAGAAGGCGGGCGGAACGGCCGCGCCCGGCTCGAGCAGCTCGGTGAGGGCCTTGGCCAGCGAGAACAGATCAGACCACGGCCCCATCAAGCGCACGTCCCCCGCTAGCTGCTCGGGCGGCATGTAGGCCCGCGTCCCCCCTTTGAAGCGCGGGCGCTCCGGCCCCCCGTAGAACGCGGCGACCCCGAAGTCGGCCAGTCGAAGCTCGTCGAGGCTGGAGCCCGGTCCTGCGCGCAGGATGTTCGCCAGCTTGACGTCGCAGTGCAGGATGCCGTGGGCATGCGCGTGACCCAGGGCGAGAAGCATGCGGTCGGCCACGACCTGCAGCCCGTCGAAGGTGAGGCGATGGCGAAGCGCGGCGAGCGAGCCGCCAGCGGCCAGCTCCATCACGATGAAAGGCGCCCCTTCGGACGCGGCGAGGGCCGGGCCCGAGGTCGCGTCGAGGCGTCCGACGTCGAGGATCTCCACCACCCCGGGGTGGCGCAGTTGAGCGACGACCCGAACCTCCTCGAGCAGGCGCCGAGCGAGGTGCCCACGGGTCGCGGCGGGGCTCGCAACCGTCTTGAGGGCCACGTCCACCTGACTGGCGTCGTGGCGGGCCCGATAGACGCGACCCATCCCCCCGCGACCGAGCTCGACCTGCAGCTCGTAGGGTCCAACATGCAGCCCCCTCACGGTCGCCTCTGGGTAGCGCGCGTCGCTCATCTCGAACGACGAAGGATGGAGCGTTCGTGGAACGATCGAACGTTCACTGGAACGTTCCAGAACGTCTCCGGCACGGCCATCCGTCGATTCTACACGAGCGGTCCCGTGGCCCGCGAATTCGCGAACGGGCCCGTCTCGACCCCAGGACGCCGAGTGACCCCCTCGAGCCGCCGACGGGGTCGTGTCGGCGCGACTCTTGCGAACGGGAGAAGCGTTGATGCCTCCGACGGGCGGACGACCGAACCAGACTTAGGACCTAGACCGAATGAACGACACGACCCAAACCTCCCCGAACACTTCTTCGTGGCGCCTCGTCGCCGCGGCCGCGATGTGCGCCGCGCTGCTCCCGGCTTGCGCCGATTCGGACGATGCGGACGACCTCGAGGTGGTCGACGTGGGAGCCGTAGAGCAGAGTCTCTCCGCCACTGCCCCCGCGACGCGGACGCGCACCTTCGCCCTGCCCGCCGACCTGGAGGCCATCCCCGGCTCGACGAAGTTCAGCTACCCCGGCTGGACCTCGCCGTCGTTTACCCAGCCCGCGCCCCTCATCGTGCCGCGGGAAGACGCCGTCCGTGATCCGCAGACGGGCATGTGCCTCTCCTCACCGGCATTCAGCCGCCACATGGGGCGCTCCACCCTCGAGCATCTCCCCCAAGCGTTTTTTGACTACCTGGAGTACGGCGGGGCCAATCCGCCCCCAGGCGCGCTCATGCTCCCCGTGACGGACCCCCGCATGCAGGTTCGCGACTTCTTGGACACCATGGGCCCGGAGACAGCCTACGGGGTTCGCTACTTCGTGGTCCAGCCCTACGACCCGGTCACCGATATCACTGGCCCCATGGGCCCGCTTCAGAGCTGTATCGAGACCTACCGGGCAACCTCCGAGAACCCCAAGCTGTTGCTCCCGGCGTTCCACGTCGCCATCAAGGACAACCGCAAGCAACTCGGCGGCAACTACCTGGCTCCCGCGTCTCAGAACTGGGCGAGCTTGTTGGCGGACCCCGGGTGGTTCGCCACCTACAGCAGCGCGCCGTACTCGCTCACGCGTATCGGTTCGCTCGAGGTGGAGACGACGACGGGCTGCGGTGTGTGGGGACCCTATGATTTCCACGGCGGCCCGGCAGACACGAGCTGCGTCGAACAGCACGAGGAGATGGTCTTCGAGTTCGACCCCATCGTGGGATGCGGCCACTGCTACTCTGGGCCGCTCCTCAATGTGCTCGACAAGCTCGGTCTCTGGTTCGTGGCCGAGGGGTGGGAGCCGGCCTTCATCTACGACGCGTCCGACCTCTTGAACTCCGAGTACGAGGCCGAGCCGAGCTACGCATGGAACGAGGAAACTGAGAAGTGGGACTTCGAGCCAGGGCCGATGAAGAAGCTCTCCGGCCTTCTTGGCACTCTCTCGGCGGAGGAGCTCGAATACATCGCCGACACCGAGTACGCCTGGCGAAAGGACACGGGTCGCAGCTTCAAATAGCCAGCCTTCATCTGGGCGTGCCGGGAAGCCAGGGCTTGGTCGCCGTGATGGCCTCCATTAGCCTCTGCGGAGTCCATGAGAGGAGCCGCAGACGAGCCCTGGCCCTCAGACCTGAGCGAGACCCGCCTGGCCGGGCGGGTCGAAATCATCGACGGCCCCTTCGACGAGACGGCGCTGACCGCGACCTACGACGGCGTCGACATCGACGAGGCCGAATGCCGTGTCGTCCTCTCACGCGACCAAGCCACCATCGAAGGCCTCGAAGCGCTGGGGCCCCACCTCGCCTCGCTGCGGCACCCCAACGTGGTGCCCATCTTGGCCGCGGGACGCGACGAGACGCTGGGCGTCGGCTTCGTGGCGGAGGCGCTCGCCCAGCCACCGCTCCGGCAGCAGACGCTGCGCCAGGCCCTCGACACGTTTGGTCCCTTGCCTCCGGAGCTGCTTCCCGCCGTGGGCCGGGCGGCGGCGGAGGGGCTGGCGGCCCTACACGCGAGAGGGCTGGTGCACGGCCACCTCTCCCTCGACAGCCTCTACATCCTTTCCAGCCGTGACGAGGCGACCCTTCGTGTGGGTGGTCTCGGCCAGCGCTTCTTGCCCGACCGCGAGCGAAGCCAGAAGGCCGACGTCGAGACGCTGGTGAGTCTGCTCGGCGCGCTCTGCGACGGCGACGCCGACTTCGTGCCTCCGCTCGACGAAATCGACTCGGCGCGCGCCCTCGCCGACGCCTTTGGGAAGGAGAACGAGCACGCGGTCCTCACTACTCCATGGCAGGCGGAGACGACGGCGGATGCGCTCGCACCCACCGTGCTCGAACGCCCCGAGACGGCGAGCATCGAAGAGGACCACACCGTGCCCGCTTCGTCGTCTCCGCAGCTGTCGGCGGAACGATACGCTCCGCTGTCGAGCAGCTCGCTCTTGGGCTTGCACATCGGCGGCCGCTTTCACCTCGAGCGCTTGCTCGGCGAGGGCGGCATGGGGGCTGTCTACGAAGCGACGGGCCCCGCTGACGACAGCGACCTGCCCGAGCGGGTCGCGATCAAGATCATCCGTCCCGGGGCCGCCACCGAGGACGCCGTGAAGCGTTTCATGCAAGAGGCCCGTCTCTCACGGGACCTCGATTCCGAGCATACGGTGCGGGTGTTCGCCGTCGGTCACGACGCAGTGCTCGACGCGCCCTTCATGGTGATGGAGCTGCTCGTCGGCCAGGACTTGCGGCAGCTCTCCGACGAGACGTCTCCCCTCGAACCCCCGGTGGCCACACGCATCGTGCACGAGGCCGCCCTCGGCGTCGCCGAGGCTCACGACCAGGGGCTCGTGCACCGCGACATCAAACCGTCGAACCTCTTCTTGCACCAACACGAAGGGGGGCTCCTCACCAAGGTGTGCGACTTCGGGGTGGCCAAGCTCACCGATCCAGGGGAGGGGGCCACCAAGCTCACCGCGACCGGTGGCCTCTTGGGCTCGCCGGCCTACATGGCGCCCGAGCAGGCGCGTGACGCGAAACGCGCCGATGCTCGCGCCGACGTGTGGAGCCTCGGCATCACGCTCTACGAGCTGCTCTCGGGTCGACACCCATGGCACGGCGCCGGTGACATCACCGAGCTCTTGGTGTGGCTGCAAATGCGCGAACCCGTTCCGCTCCGTCGCGTCGCTCCTTGGGTGAGTCCCGAGCTCTGTGCGATCGTGCACCGGGCGCTGGAGCGGGTCCCGGACGACCGGTACCCCGATGCCCGTGCCTTTGCCGATGCGCTCGAGCCGCACATCGGCCCTGCCCTCGAAGCCAGCCAGCTCCGTGCCGTGGATGACGACCTCCTGGCTCAGGCGCAAGTCGCCACGCCTGTGGAGGTAGACATGCGCTCCGAGGGCGGCCCAGTGGAGCCACGCCGTCCGTGGCGCCTCGTCGGTGTCGTCACCGCCCTCGCCGTCGGCGCGGGTGCTCTCTGGAGCGCCACCCGCTCCCCGATCGACAGCGGTCCCGCGGCTTCACCCTCGACCACGGTCGAGCCGACGAGCTGCACCTCCCACACGTCCTGCTCACAGCAGTTGGGCGAACCCGCTGTTTGTCAGCCGCAACTGGGCTGCGTGGCGCTGGAGAACGAGCACTGTCGGGTGGAGGGTGGCGCCTCCGACCCGTCCGTGCGCCACGACGACACCTTGTGGATCGGCGCGATGTTCCCCGGTGAGGAGGCAGACGAGCCGATGGCCTTTTATGGCACCGAAGCCCGGCGCGCGCTCAGTCTGGCACGAGCGGACTTCATGAGTCAGGCGGGCGGGCTGCTCGCCACCAAGGACCGACCCGCGCGACCCATCGGCCTGCTCCATTGTGATGACGCTCGAGAGCCCGTGCGGGTCGCCGAACATCTCATCGACGTGGGCGTGTCTGCGGTGATCGGGTTCTCGAGCAGCAGGGAAGTCGTCACGCTGGCAAGCCAGCACTTCATCCCCAACAACATGCTCGTGGTCCCGACCATCAACATGGGGGCCCAGATCGACAAGATCCCTCATCCCATCGATTCGCCCCGCCTCGTGTGGAGAACGGTCGCGAGTCAGACGGCCACGGTCTCGGTGGCCGACACCCTCGTTACCGAGTTCATCGAACCGCGCGTGCGCGCCGAAAACGGCGACAAACCCATTCGGGTCGCGGTGGCGCGGGACGACAGCGCGGTGGGCGTCGCGCTCGGGCAAGAGGTCTTCTCCCAGCTTCGTTTCAATGGGACCAGCATCACCGACAACGGCGACGACTTTCGGCAGGTCGTGATCCCGGGAGGCGCCTCAGTCGAGGTCATCGAGACGGCGGCGGAGGAGCTCGGCACCTTCGACCCAGATGTCGTCATCGTGGCACTGCCCACGATGGACGAACTGCTTCTCGCCCTCGAGACACCGGCTTCTCGGGACACCCACTACATCACCATCACGTACCTCGTCCCCAACGGTCTGCCATCGGTAGCGGCCAAGGCCCCCGCCGTACTCTCTCGAATCTACAGCATGGCCGCTGCGTCATCTCCTGCCAACGACCGCTACGCCATGCACTTCAACGCGGCCTACAAGACCAACGTCACCCCGGACAACACGATGGCCACGCCCTACGACGCGCTCTACCTCGTGGCCTACGCCGCCTTTGCACAGCCCGAAGACAAGACGGGGGGCTCGGCCCTCGCGCGCGGCATCGGGCGACTGCTCCCCCCTGGTGAGCCGATCGAGGTGGGGCCCCGAGACATCCTCACCGCATTCTCGCTCCTCGGAAGTGGCAAGAACATCGACCTCATCGGAACCTACGGCCCCATGGACTTCGACGCGCGAACCGGGAGCGCGAATCCGAAGTGGAACGTAGTCTGCCCGGTGCCCGCCAAAGACGAGCCCGGCAAGATCGTCGCCACCCCAACCGGACTCGTGCTCGATGGCGACGGCTCGTACCTCACCGGAGAGCTGCGCTGCCCCGGCGCACGGTAGGGGCGCCCCCCAGTTGGCGCGCCGCGGGCAAGCTCTCTAAGCTGGACCCGTGCAGCCCAAGGTCGGACATGTGACCGAGACGGTGTCGATCAACCTCGCCACCGCCACGGCCGCCTTCCGTCAGCACCAGCGCGCCCCGCGTCCCGTTCTCGTCCTCACCCACCTCGAGCGAGCCCAGCTCGTCTCCCTCGACGAGCCGGTCACCGTGGGCCGGGACCCGGCGGCCGACATCACCATCGCCGACCGCAGCCTCTCGCGAGAGCACGCACGGTTCGAGCGGCGTGGCGACGAGGTCGTGGTGGTCGACCTCGGCTCCACCAACGGCGTCTGGGTCGCGGGCCGCCGCGTCGAGACCGAGATGGTCATCGCCGCCGATGCCGAGGTGACGCTGGGGCGCGTGCTCGCTTCGGTCCGCAAGCTCGACATCGAGCCGCGACGCCGACGGTTTCTCGAAGATCATGAGACCTTCCTCGAGGCCGTCGCCGAGGAGGTCCGTCGCGCCCGCTTCTTCCATCGACAGGTCACGCTGCTCAACCTTCGCCTCGTGGGCTCACCTCAGCCGCCGCTGAGACAATGGTTCGCCGAGGTGCAGACCCGCCTGCGACCCATCGACCGCGTCGCGGCCTACAGCAGCGACACCCTCACCGCCCTCCTCCCCGAGGTCAGCATCGACGAGCTCGCCCAGTGCTTCGTCGACATGCGCGCCGCCCTGGCCGAAGTCCTGCCCACCGCCGAGCTGCTCGGGGGAGCGGCCACCTACCCCGCCTCCGCTGCCTCGGCCGAGGAGCTTCGACACCGAGCCCGTGAGGCCCTGACCCAGGCGCACGGCGACGACCCGCTCCTCTTGGCGCAGATGACCCCCCAGCGCAGCTACTCGGCTTCCACGTCCAGCGCGAGCGACCTCGGCTTCGTCGCTGAGAGCGAAGCGATGAAGCGCCTGGTGGCCTACGCAAGCCGGATCGCTCCCAGCCCGCTGCCCGTCCTCATCGTCGGCGAGCCCGGGGTGGGCAAAGAGACGGTCGCCCGTCTCATCCACGAGCGAAGCGACCGTGCCTCCGCGCCGCTGGTGTCGGTGCAGTGCCGCGCGCTCGCCCCTACCCTGCAAACGGCCCGGCTCTGCGGGCATCTCGCCGGCGCTTTCGATGGGGCCGACTCCGATGAGCCCGGACTGCTTCGCGGCGCGCATGGCCAAACGGTGTTCCTCGACGACATCGACGAGCTGTCCCTCGGCACGCAGGTCGAGCTCCTTCGCCTCGTCGAGCAACAGGCGGTCCTTCCCGTGGGCGCAACCCGCCCCGAACCCGTCGACGTCCGACTGCTGTGCGCTTCGAGCCAACCGCTGGACGAGCTCGTCGATGCCGGTCTTTTCAGCCGCGACCTGCTAGGGCGACTCGAGGTCCTGAAGCTCGTCGTGCCTCCGCTACGCAAACGCCCGGAAGACATCGCGCCCCTCACCGAGAGCTTCCTCCGGCGACGAGGTGACCGGGCGCGAAGTCTCGACCCGCTCGCGCTTCAGCTGCTCGAAGCGCACGACTGGCCCGGAAACCTTCGCGAGCTCGAGAACACGCTCGAGCGCGCCGCCACCCTGGGCCGGGGACCATCCATCACCGCGGACCAGCTCCCTTTCACCCAGGCTCCCCCTGCGCTCGAGGATGGGGGCGTCGACCTGCGCGAGCGCATCGAGGAGCTGGAGATCGACCTCCTGCAGCAAGCCCTGGCCGCGACCAACGGCGACCAGGCCCGAGCATCGGCATGGCTCCGAATGCCCCTGCGCACCTTCCTCGACAAGCTCAAGACCTACGGCCTTCGCACCCCAAGGCGGAGACGCCGCTGACGCAAGGGTTCGCCGAACGAGCGCACGCAAAAACGCGACGGAAGAAACGGGGCGACCGAGTCAGGCACGAGGACATCATGTGCCACCGAAAAGAAGACGGCACCCGCGATATCGCAACGATAGCGCCGTGCGCATCATGGACCACCCTATGCAATGGCTGCCCCTCACCATGCGTAGGGGAATGCATAATCTCCGCGAGGTCGAGGCCAAGACCATCACGCTCGCCATCCTCGTGCTCGTCGCATCCGGTTGCGGGGCGCGGAGCGAGCTCGATCTGGACGACCTCTACCCGGACGGATCACGTTGCGTGTCGTCCGCGCCACTTGGACCCCAGCTCGATGCCGGCGTGCTGCTCGGCGACGGAGGCCGACACCTCATCTACACCACGCGGTCCTACTTGCGCCTGGACGAAGAGACCGACCGCTTCGTCGAGGATGCCTTCTTGCCAGATGACGCGCGCCACCGGGATGTCTTCCTTCGGGATGCCATCCTGACGCGGGTCGTATCCTCTCCCCTAGGACTCGAAAGGGTCGACCTGGACACGGGCATGGAGACCATCGAGGACACACCTGCAGAAGGCGTGCTCGCCGTGGTCGACACAGAGGATGCGCTTTGGGTCAGCATCTCTGAGGAGGGGTTCACAACACGGATTATGCGGCGTGCTCGCGGCTCCGAGGCATGGGCGGATGTCGCGCACGTCGACCGATGGACCAACGACAACGTGGGAGTGGTCGCTGGGGACTACGTCGTGTTCTCACTCGTGGAGGACGCCTTGGTATCCGTCTCCACGGCAGGAGGGGAAGCGACGGTGATCGACTTTCCCCGATGGGAGACCGGAAGTCTGTACACCGGTCGACCGATGGTTGGCCACAAGGGATACGTGTACGTCGTGCGAAGAAACCTCGAGCCATCCGGACTGGAGCAACTGCTCCGCGTGGACCCCGCCACCGGGCAGGTCGACATCGTTCTCGAGACCATTCTCGGGATAGACAAGCTCGTGTCGTTCGGCGACTCGCTCTACGGCTCCGTGCACTCGAGCGACACCACGGAGCAAGGTCCGCGCACGGACGCGCCCGTTTCGCCCGATGGTGGGATCTTGAGGATCAATCCCGAAGCCGGCTGCGTGGAGCGTGTGGTCGACTCCACGAGCGTGAGCTCGCTAGATACCACGCGTTCCGCCCTCTACTTCGTGACGACCGACTTCTTCGACACCTACGGTCAGCCGCATCGTCTCACGACCACCTGCCCGACCCAGTGCGAATAGCCAGGGTCTTCGTGCGGGAGCCGGTTCTATTCCATGAACTCGAGCTCGGGTACGTTGAGGCACCCCTCGAGCTCACGTTCGGCGACGCCTAGCTCGAGCGCGGGGTAGAAGACGGGCTCGACGGCAAAGCGCTCGAGGTAGCGCATCGGCTCCTGCGGCTTGCCGTAGGGGCCAACCTCGAGCGAGGCCTGGAAGGGAGTCTGCGCCGCGAGCTCTCCGATGACGATGGGGTGCGTGTAGGCCTCGACGTCGCGGGTATAGGCCGTCAGGTACACGGTGACGGGGTGCGGACAGCGGATGACCTCCTGGGGCACACTCGGCGCCACCGGCGTCGATGGCTGGAGATGCTCGGGCCGCCTCTTGGGCTCGTACCGGCGTGGTTCCGAATCCTGCACGTCGTCGGCCGACACCCACCCACGAACCAGCGCATGCTCCAGCTCGACGAGCACGTTCTGGTAGGCGCCTTGACGCTCGAGCAGCCCCACCTCCTGGATGGTGGTGAGCACCACACGCGCAGGCCCCCCTGGCTCGGAGGCCACCTCGACGCCGACCTCACCCTCCTCGCGATGGACTCGCTGGAGCGTCGCCACGCGGGGCGGCAGCGGACCACCGATGCGTGGAGGATGCGTCACCTTCTCGAGCGAGAGCGCGTCGCACGCCAGCACCGCATCGACGGGGGCGGCGAGCGACCCCGCGTCGCGGTCGTAGACCACGCGCACCATTCGGTTCGGTGCGTGGCCAGCGAAGCGCACCGTCACCAACCCATCCGGAAACAGCACCTCATCGAATGTCGGCGCGTCTCTCGAGTAGAGCGGCACGTCGCGCGCCACCGCCCAGCCGCGAATGGTGAGGCCGAAGCGCGAGGCACGCACGCGCGCTCTCTCCGGCGTCGCTGGGTCGAAGAATACCTCGACATCGCCCTGGAGAACGTTCCCCATGGACATGCCCGGCCATTCGTCCGAACGCAGGTCGATCGAAAGGTCGTCGACCTGCGCCGCCAGCGTGCAGTTCGGTGACGACGGGGCGTGGTGCGAGGGTTCTTTCGTCGGCGGGTCGGGTGCCGTGCTCGGGTCACGCTCCGACGAGGGCGCCCCACAAGCCGGGAGCAGCAGCGCAAGGGCGAGGAGGCATCGGCAGTGCATGGTGCGTCAACGTGTGAGGCGTGCGGGGTCCTCGAGCGCGACGGCGGTGCAGTCGGCGGAGGCGCTCACAGGGTTGCAGCGGGACGGCGTGCCGCCGGGGATCTCGAGCACGTAGTCGTGCGCGTCGACGGGGCCCGGGAAGTCGGTGGTCACGAAGTGAGCCCCGCTCGCGAGCGCGGCTTCACGACGGGTGGTATCGCCGGCGAGCACATCGGCCACGTCGGCGTCGGCGCGGGTGCGCACCAGGAGATGAGCGGCCACGGCCTCCGCGATGGCGTCGGCCCCGCTCACAGGATCGTTGATGACGGCGACGGCGGCGAAGGGGTCGGACGGACTGCCCGCCGCGAAGATGAGTCGCCCTTCGAGGCTGGTGAGGTCGTGTGTGTAGACGCGCCGCTTCTCCCCGCCATCGTCGAGGGTGAACAGGATTCGCCCGCGCAGCTCGCCGAGCGTGGGCCAGCCATCACCTGCCATGACCTCGCCCAGGCTGGCCGCGTCGCCGCGGATCTCGGCGGGGGTGATCAGTTGCTCGGGATGGATCACGCTCTCGATCGCATCGTGCAAGGCCTCGATGTAGCTCTCTTCGTCGCCCGGCGGGAAAGCGTCCTTGATCTCGAGCTGGACCACCAGCGGATGGTGTCCTGGATGGTCCCACGACCACGACGCCACCTGCTCGAGACAAACCGTGAACTGTCGGCAGGTGGTCTCTTCGTCGATCAAGCCGAGGTGGAAGACCTCGAAGGCACCCGTCGTGGTGTCCCGCCGCACGTCGAGCTCGATGTGCCGTACCCCCTGCGTATCGAACTGCTGGGCCAGCGGCAGGTGTGAGTAGGCCCAGTCGACGAGGTCGTTGTCGGGCTTCTCGAGGTGGTAGCTGTTGTGCGTCGACTTGGCCTGCACCTCGTGAAAGCGCAGCGCGTCGTCGAGCGGGTGGGCGATGGGTTCGCGCCATGGCGGCCAGGTCTGTGCCGGGTCGGGCTCGACCATCGGCTGCGACGACGTGCACGCCGTCAGGACGAGCGCTCCGAGGCCCACGAACCGCATGTCATCATGGTGTCACGAACCTGCCCCAGAACGCCAATGACGGTTCACGCGAGCAAGCGCTGGCGAAGCCACTGATGGGCCGGATCGTGACGGTGCACCTCGTGCCAGCCGCAACACATGGTGAAGGCAGGCAAGGCGAGGGGCGCCTCGAGGATGCGCAACGGGTGTTGGCTCGCGAAGAGCTCGGCGATGCGACGTGGGAGGGTGGTGATGCAGGGTCCCCCCACCAAGGCTCCGGGCACGCTGAGAAAGGCCGGCGTTCGCAAAGCGACGCGACGCCGGAGGCCCTGGGCCGCGAGGATGTCGTCGACCAGACCGCCAGGACGGCCGGTGGGGGCCACGAGCACGTGGGGGAGCTCGAGGTAGCGCGCCATGGTGAGGCGCTTCACCGGGTGGTCGCGCCATACGACACAGACGAAGTCGTCGGCGAAGATCTCGGACCAGATCACACCGACGGCGCTCGGGCGACGCGGGCCGATCACGAGGTCGACCTCACCGGCCTCGAGCGCGTGATCGGCCGCTGCGTCGAAGGGAGATACGTCGACGTCGATGCCGTCATAGCTTCGAACCACCTCGTGGAAGAGCGGCTCCACGATGACCAGCGCCCCGTAGTCGGCCGTGGCTACGCGAAAGCTCCTTTGGGCGGTCTCGGGGTCGAACGAGGCGTTGGGTTGCAGCAGCCGGTCCGCGTCGAGCAGCCATCGACGCAGGGGTCCCCGCAGCGCCTTGGCGCGAGCGGTGGGCAGCATCCCGTGACCGGTTCGCACCAAGAGCTCGTCGTCGAAGAGCAGACGTAGCCGCCCGAGGGCTCGACTCACGGCCGACGGCGTCAAGCCCATCCGTTGAGCGGCGTGTCCCACGTGCTCCTCATCGAGCAGCGCATCGAGCACCACCAGCAGATCGAGATCCGCCTCACGCAGTCGAGTGGTCGGCATGACCGGAGTCCTGGCACCAAATTGCGCCGCGCGCAATTTGCCTATGAGCCAGATGAACTGGAATCACCACCGGGCGAGCCCCATATCGATGTCGACCCCAACGAAAGAAAGGACGACGACATGATTCTGGTAGCTGGAGTAACGGGAAACACGGGAAGCGTGGTAGCGAAGACCCTCTTGGCGAAAGGCGAGAAGGTGCTCGCGCTCGTGCGAAGCGAGGAGAAGGGCGCCCCATGGCGCGAACGCGGCGCCGAGGTGGTGGTCGGCGCGCTCGACGACGTCGAGACGCTGACCGCCGCGCTGAAGCGGGTGGATGCCGCCTACCTGCTCACACCGCCGAACTACGCGGTGCAGGAGAACTACCTGGCCAACCGAATCGCCTTCAACGACGAGCTGGCCGCTGCGGTGAAGGCCAGCGGGGTGAAGCGGGTGGTCTACCTGTCATCGGTCGCTGCGCACTTGCCCAGCGGCACCGGACCCATCCTCAGCGTAGGCGATGGTGAACGAAAGCTCCGCGCCACGGGCACCGAGCTCATCGCCCTTCGCGCCGCCTACTTCGCCGAGAACTGGGGCATGGGTGCCGAAGCGGCCGCCAAAGACGGTGTGCTGCCCACGTTCATGACCCCCGACGCCAAGGTCACCATGGTGAGCGTGGTCGACATCGGCCGTACGGCGGCCGAGCTTCTCGTCGAAGGCGGCCCCGAGGTCGTCGAGCTCGCCGGCGCAGGCGAATACGACGCCGCCGATGCCGCGCGCGCCTTCGGCGCTGCCCTCGGGCGCGAGGTGGAGCCGTCCTACGCCCCCCTCGAAGCGGTGGAACCGACCTTCCGCGACTTGGGCCTGGCGGGATTCGGTCCCCTCTACCGCGAGATGTTCGAGACGATGAACGCGGGTCAGCTCGACTTCGAGTTCCCGAACCGCATTCGACGGGGCGAGATCGGGCTCGAGCAGGCCGTGGCCAACATGCTCGCGAGCTCGACGTGACCCGCTGATGGTTTACGGGGCGGTCGTGTTCTCGAAGTAGCGGACGGGACCCGCGTCGAAATGGTCGGGGGCGAGGAAGTCGCAATCGCCATCGCCGTCCGCGTCTCCGATGATCCCTTGGTAGACGGTCTCGCCAGTGCTGAGCGACTGCTCGCCGAAAGCACTGCCGGTGCCGTCGTTGAGCCAGAGGCTGATGCGATCGCCGGCATTATCCTGACCGACGGCCGAGATCGCGGTGAGCAGATCGGCTGAGCCGTCGACGTCGAAATCGGCGACCATCAAGGTGTGCCACGCGAAGTGATCGGTGGTGACGGTGATCTCGGTCCATGTGTCGCCGATGGGATCAGGCGGCTGGAGGAAGACCGAGATCCCGTGCGGCTTGCTGGGCGAGCTGGCCGACAGCTCCTCCGCATTGGTGATGACGAGGTCGACCCTTCCGTCGCGGTTGAAGTCGGCCACGTCGACCTTGCAGGCGTAGTCGCGAATCGAAGCCGTCGTGTCATCCGGCGCGTACCAGTCCTCCATGCCCTTGATGGGGTGGAGGGCGAAGGCCTCGTTCTGTGGATCGGCCGGGGTCTCGAGCCAAACACCGTTGAGCAGGATGTCGAGCCTCCCATTGCCGTCGGGATCCCATAGACGCAGCCCCTCGCGGGGCAGCACGGGGACGAAGATGCGCGAGCCCCAGTTCCCGTCGTTTTGCGATGCCGAGGGTCGAGAGGCGATGCATCATCGCCGCAGGCTACATGAGGAGGCAGGATGACTGCATCCCGGTCACTCCGGGCCCGAGGACCTCTTCGCGTGGCCACTTTGTTTTCAGCGCCCGTCACAGGGCGGCACAGCCCTGGCGACGGCCATGGCGGATTCCGTGTGGTTGCAGTGTGGTACGAGAGTTGCTGACAGCATTCGCATGGGCAAGACCTGGATGATCCCGTGCTTTGCCGTCGGCCTCGTGGCCTGTGGGAGCGGCGTCGACCTCTTCCCGCAGCCCGGGGGCCAAGGGGGCTCGGGAAGCACCGTCACTTCGGTCACGACCGCGGCGAGCACCACCGGCGGAGGGAGCACTGACCCATGTGATCTGTCACAGGAGGCATGGCTCGCCTTCGGTAGCATGGGCACCGACGTCGTGAACCACATGGCGCTCCACCCCGACGGCCGCATCTTCGTGGCCGGTCGCACCGAGGGCGACATCGTCTCGGGGGGCACCGTCCTCGCCGAGGGTTACGGCGACCGCGACGCCTTCCTCGTCACGCTAAACGATGACCTCGTGCCCATCGAGGTGCGGGTCTTGGGTGATGCCGCCGACCAAGGGATCCTCGATCTCGCGGTCACCCCCGACGGTGGCCTCGTGCTCGTGGGCTATGCCGCCGGTACGATCGACCTCGGCGGCATCGTCCTCACTGCCACCGCTGACACCGACCTCTTGGTGGCCAAGCTCGACGGCGATGGGCAGACGGTCTGGGCCTCGCTCTTCCCCGGTAGCGGTTTCGACTACGCGACCTCGGTCGCGGTCGATGCTGCAGGCAACATCGTGGTCGGAGGCGTCCTCGTCGAAGACATCACCGTGGGCGAGAACACCCTCGTGAGCGCGGGCGAAAAGGACGGTCTGCTGATACGGCTCGACCCGCAAGGTCTACCGCTTTGGGCTGCTTCCTACGGCGGCGTGGGCGAGGACCTCATCGAGGACGTCGCCGTCTTCTCCGACGGGTCCATCGCCATCACGGGCACGCACAACGGTCTCATCGACTTTGGCGGCGGAGCCATGGGCAAGCCGGCGGCGCCCCATGAGCGGGATGCCTTCGTGGTTAGAATCGGCCCGTCCGGCGGCTATCGTTGGGGTCATGTCTTCGAAGCACCAATCACGGTTCGTGGACGCACTGTCGTGGTCGACGGAGAGGATGACGTCGTCACGGCTGGACAGTTCACGAGCAGCGTCAGCCTCGCCGGGGAGATCCGACAGAGCCAAGGAGAGTTCGACCTCTACCTCATCAAGCTCGACCGCGACGGCAAGCGTCAGTGGGTCCGGCAATGGGGCGGCAGCGGCAACGAGAACCTGCGCTCGCTGAGCGTGACCCCAACCAACGACCTCTTGTTCGCCGTGCCTGCGAGCGTTGGCGTCGACTGGGGGTGCGGCGTTCTCGGGGGAGCGCCCGGGAGCCCCCAAGCCGCCTTCATGGGTCTCGCCCCCGACGGCTCCACGCGCTTCACGCACATGGTCGGCGACCGGCCCATGCCAGCTCCGGCGGACCATCAATACGGGTACGAGGCCCTCGAGCTGCCCGACGGGAGAGTGGTCGGCCTCGGCGGGTTTCACGGTGCGGTCGAGCTCGACGGTACCGCCGTGGCTTCCCAGGGCTCGCTCGACGCGTTCGTCGTCGTCGTCGATCCCGCGCCATGAGGACGACAGCCGGGCAAACGGGCTACATCCCGCGCTGGAAGCGCGCGATGAACAGGTCGAGCGAGTTGGGGTCGCCGCCAGCGTCGACGGCTACCCCGTCGACCTTGGCGTCGGGGCCGAGCGAGCCGGTGGCGACGATGTCGCCATCATCAGCGAAGGCCACCCCCCAACAGATCTCATGGTGTCCAGCCACACCGAGCCAATGGATGGCCACCAGGGCGCCGTTTTCGTCCAGCCGAACCACCCCCGCGTCAGCCCCAGACTCGGCGGTCCGCGTTCGCCCCACCCCGCCCACGGTGAGGTCGAGACCAATCGACATGCCGATGGCCACCTCCCCAGTGGACTCGTCGACGGCGACGGCATGCGCTGCGCTGTCGGACTGGCCCGTGAGAGGAACGACGATGGTCGGATTGCCGGATGCACTCAGGCGCACGTAGAAGCCATCGCCGTCGGTAGCGAACTCCGGAGTGCCGCCGGCCACCACGAGACGGTCGTTGAAGGAACCGACCACATGGGCGCGTCCACTGGCGTCGACCACCAGCTGCTCGATGGACTGCTGGCCCGAGCCCGAGAACGTCTGTTTCCAATTGAGCACCGGCCCCGCTCCAGAGATGTCGAGGGCGGCGACCACGCTGTCGTTCTGGTTGCTCATGGTATCGACCGCGAGGTCCGTCTCCCCGAAGAAGTCTCCGACTGCACCATTGAACCGCGCCCCGAGGTAGAGCACGTCGTCTCGCACGGCCAACGTATTGACCGATTCGGAGCTCGGTGACCCGAACGTCTGAAACCATATCGGGTTGCCATCCCCCTTCTCGAGCTTCATGAGCCAGCCATCCGAAGCGCCGACCGACGCTTCCATGGTCGCCCCCACGGTGAGCTGCCCCTCGAAGTTGCCAGCGATGTACACCCCGGCATCGTCCACGGCGACCGCGTTGCAGCGGGCCTTGTCACTCGACTGAATGGGGTAGGCCCAGATGGGTGCGCCATCGCTCCCGAGTTTGACCACGAAGCCAGCGTCGGTCGCTGTCGCAGAAAGGGGCGTCAGCGGGGCGATGTTCAACGTGCCCGCGAACCCACCGCAGATGTAGGTCGAGTCACCGTCGTAGGCGATGGCCTGAGCGTTTTCGTTCGCGGGTGAGGCGTAGCTATCGGTCCAGTCGATGACGGAAAGGTCGGGCGAGGTGCGGGAGACGAACAAGTCGATGCCACTCTCGTTCACGAACTGCGTGCCCAAGAAGTCGAAACTCGACTGGTAGTGCCCGACGAGCGTCACGTGCGCATCGCCTTGGACCAGCGTCCTCAGGAGAGCTCGCCCTTCTTCGTCGGCGGCACCGCCAAAGCGCTGCACGGAACGCAGACACCCGTTGGTGCAGTCGTTGCCGCCGGTCCCGCCCCCGCCTGCGGTTCCGGCGCCACCCGTGCCGCCTGCCCCGCCCGCCCCTTCTGCCGGCGCAAAGCGGTCGAGGTCGAGCAAGGCGTGACACCCAGCCAGCGCGATGGACACGACGAGAAGCGAAGGCGCGCGGTTCACCGTTCGGCAATATAGCCCAAGCGGCGACGGTCGCGACTCCTGAGGCGTGAAGGCAGGCCGCGCCTGAAAAAGACGGGGCCTCGACGCCGTGCACTGGGTGTCGTCATGCCAACCCCGCTCCTGCTGATCGTCACCTGTGTGGTCTTCTTCCTCGGTCTGCTCGCCCTCGGCGTGCACGGCCGCGAAGCTGAGCGCGGAGAGCTCCTCCGCCGCGTCCTCGGGTTCGCGCTGCTCGGGGTCACCATCTTCGGCTTCTCCCGCCTTCGCCCCCGGCTCGACGACGACGCCGCGATCGGTGTCCTTGGGTTTCTCCTCGTCCTCACGGTGGCCCTCTGGGCCTCTGGCCGCTGGGTGTTTCCCGCCACCCCACCCCCGGTTTGGCGACGTGCTCTGGCCGCGACGGTGGTCGGCGCCTTCGCGCTCGGGAGTGGAGCGGCCATGCTCGACCTCTCGCCGTCGACGCGGGAAGCCATCGCTGTGGGGGATGTGAACACGCTTCCCAAGGCTCCCTGTACGCCGGTGAAGGTCGCGCCCTCGGTCGCCGACACGCACATCGCCTGGACCCCCTACGACCCCGATGTAGTGCAAGCCTGGCTCGCGGTCGGGCGCCCGGTCTTCGTAGACGTGACGGCCGACTGGTGCCCCACCTGCAAGACCAACGAGCGGCTGATCCTCGAGACGGAGGCCGTTCGCGACGAGCTCTCCCGCACCGGGATCCTCGCAGTGAAGGCCGACTTCACCGACGAGGATCCCCGCATCACGGAGCTGCTCACCCAAGTCGGCCGGTCGGGACTGCCCGTCTACCTGGTGATGACCCCGGACGGTGGCCGCGAGGTGCTGCCCACCGTGCTCGACGTCGCGACCGTATCGTCGCACCTCCGCATTGCCGGGAGAGCCCATCCGCCGCAATCCTTTCGCACCCCCTGCCCCGTAGACGGCGGCGGCCGCGCCGGCTGACCCATCGCATACGCGATCTCTCGTCGTGGGCTGTCCGGACCCGCCACCCTCGGTTCGATCTCTCGCTCGCGGATCTCTCGTCGTGGGCTCGAGCACGGGGCTGGGGTAGCCTCCTCGGGTCGTGTATCAGATCGTCGCGCGGCAAGCGCTCACCCCGGATGCCTTCGCTTGGGAGGTCTTCGCGCCTGATGTGGCCAAGGCCGCTCGGCCCGGACAGTTCGTGATGCTGCGGCTTACCGAGGGCGGCGAGCGGGTCCCCCTCACGATAGCCGACCACGACCCGGGTCGCGGCACGGTCACCATCGTGACCCAGGCCGTCGGCAAGACGACCCGTCAGATGCGTGACCTGAGCGAAGGCGACTTCTTTCAGGACTTCGCGGGTCCGCTCGGGCTGCCGAGCGAGCTGCTCGACGGCGCCCCCAAGCACGTGGTGCTGGTGGGGGGCGGGCTCGGGGTGGCCCCCATCTACCCACAGCTCGCCGCGCTCGCCGATGCCGGGGTCACCACCACCGCCATCCTCGCCTTCCGGACCAAAGACCTCATCTTCTGGCGGGAACGCTTCGAGGCGAAGGCCCACCGCCTGGTGATCTGCACCGACGACGGCTCCTCGGGTCGGGCCGGACTGGCCACCGATGCGCTATCGGACGTCATTGGGGAAGGCTCCGTCGACCGTGTCATCGCCGTCGGACCGCTTCCGATGATGCGCGCATGCGCCAAGGTGACGGCGGCGCACGACATCCCCACCGTGGTGAGCCTCAACGCCATCATGGTGGACGGCACCGGCATGTGCGGCGCATGCCGAGTCACCGTGGGTGGGCAGACGCGCTTCGCGTGTGTGGACGGGCCGGAGTTCGACGCCCACCAGGTCGACTTCGACGCCCTCGCCGCACGCCAGCGCCGCTTCGGCGAAGAAGAAGCCCGAAGCGAAGAGGAGCGCGCGGCCCGTTGCGAGGTCGAGCAGCTGCTCTTCGTTCAGGGCAAGCGCAACTACAAGAAGCTCAAGGCCATCACCCCCGAAGCGCGCCCCATGCCGGAACGCGACGCCGCCGCACGGGCCAGTACCTTCGACGAGGTCAACCTCGGTTATGGTCACGCCGACGCGATGGCCGAGGCGGAACGCTGCCTGCAATGCACCCGCCCCACGTGCATCGCCGGCTGTCCGGTATCGATCGACATCCCCCGCTTCATTCGTCAGCTGCTCGTGCACGACCTCGAGGGGGCGCGCGACACCATCTTCGAGACCAACCTCTTCCCGTCCATCTGCGGTCGCGTCTGCCCGCAAGAGTCGCAGTGCGAAGCGCACTGCATCCTGGCCAAGCGGATCGAGCCCGTCGCGATCGGTCGACTGGAGCGCTTCGTCGGCGACCACGCGCCCGCAGCACGCGTCGAGCCGCGTGTCGGTGACCGGGGCCGCGTCGCTGTGGTCGGCTCGGGACCATCGGGTTTGGCCTGCGCCGCCGACCTCGCGCGGGCCGGGGTCGAGGTCACCGTCTACGAGGCGCTGCACACCGCCGGCGGCGTGCTCCGCTACGGGATCCCGAGCTTTCGCCTTCCCGACGCCATCATCGCCCGCGAGCTCGCCGTGCTCGAGTCGCTCGGGGTGAAGATCGTACCGAACAAGATCATCGGCCAGACCTTCACCGTCGCACAGCTCATCGACGAGATGGGTTTCGACGCCGTCTACCTCGGCGTAGGAGCCGGCTCGCCCGTCTTCCTCGGCATCGACGGCGAGCAAGCCAAGCAGGTCTACAGCGCCAATGAGCTGCTCACCCGCGTCAACCTGATGGGCGGCGCGACCTTCCCCGTCTCGGACACCCCCGTGCCGGTGGGCAAGCGCGTTGTGGTGCTCGGGGCGGGCAATACCGCCATGGACTCGGCGCGGGTCGCACGTCGGCTCGGCGCCGACGAGGTGCACGTCGTCTACCGTCGCTCGGCCACAGAAGCACCGGCTCGCCAAGAAGAACAGCGGCACGCGCGAGAGGAGGGAGTGCGCTTCCACTTCTTGCGGAGCCCGCTCCGCATCGAAACCGACGACGCCGCCAACGTCGTCGCGCTCGTCACCCAGGTGATGGAGCTGGGCCCCCCGGACGAGAGCGGGCGGGCTCGGCCGCAGCCCGTCGCCGACCAGACCGAACGCATCGCCTGCGACACCGTCGTCTACGCCCTCGGCACGCGTGCCAACCCCATCGTCGGCCGCAGCACTCCCGGCCTGTCGATGACGGACCGAGGCTACATCGAGGCAGACACGGTCAGCCAGGCCACCGCCCTGCCCGGCGTCTTCGCCGGCGGCGACATCGTCACCGGCGGCGCCACGGTGGTGCTCGCGCTGGGTGCAGGACGTCGCGCCGCGCGCGGGGTGCTGCAGTTCCTCGAAGACCGCCAGTGGCCCCCGCACCTCGACGCTGAGCCCGTGGCCCGCGACGGTCACGCGTGCCCTCGATGTGGGCGCCCCCAAGACGATGACGCGTCCGCCTACGTCTGTTGCGCGGGCGAGCTTCTCCATTGGCGTTGCAAGGGGTGTCACCAGGTGAGCGAAGGCTTCGCCATGCCCTACGGTCTTTGTCCCCGCTGCGGAGGCGAACTCGAGCGCATCGAGGCAGGCGACCACGGCGGGGCCATCGAAGCCGTTCGAGACGCCTTTGCGGTCGAGCTCGGTGGCATGCAGCTCTACGAGCGGCTGGCGAGCGAGACCCAAGACGAGACGCTGACCGCGCTCTTCGAGAACCTCGCGGCCCAGGAGCGAGAGCATCTGGAGCAGCTCCGACGGCGCTACCATCTGGCCATCCCAGAGCAAGCCGAAGCCATCGCCCTCGGCCCTCTGGCTCGGCACGCCAATGTGCCTCCGCCCAAGGACGCCGCGGAGTGCCTACGCCTCGCGATCGCGCTCGAGACCGACGCTCGCAACTTCTTCGCCCGCCGCGCCGACGAACAAGAAGACGGCAGCACACGGTGGCGACTCTACAAGTCCCTCGAGGCGGAGGAGTGGCAGCACGTCGCTCAGCTCGAGGATGCGCTCCGCCGGCTCGAGGCCGGACAACCGTGGCTCTTCTGACACGGGGCAGGCTCGTCCTTCGCCGCAGACGTCCTACTCGGGGTCGCCGGCGACCACGGTGAAGGTGATCCCGTTCCACCAATCACTGGCCTGAATGGGCGCGGCCGGCCCGACGGCGATGAAGACGAGGTTGTCGCCGTCGTCCACCGCGTTCAGGTCGAGCGTGCCATTGGCGAAGATGTCTCCCCAACTCTGCTCGAAGAGCCCGGTCGTCGAGTTGTTGGAGGCGAAGAAGCCCACCTGGGTCTGAGCCGGGGAGAGAAAGGCAGAGCGACTGAGCGACGAATACGGAGGAAAGGGCGCGATCGAGCCCACCGACCAACTCGGCACCACGAGCGTCGCCGCTCCTTCGAGCGTGGGTCGCAATCGTAGGTCGTAGGTGGTGGTGCCCTGGCTCGCCTGCACGAACTGCATCGCGACGCCGTTGCTGCGGCTGATGCGCGACATGAAGCCAGCGACCAGGCTCGCATTGCCAAAGCTCGGGTCGTAGCCGACGCCACAGATGAGGTCGTCGTTCTCGTCCTCGTGGCCCGGTCCTCCCAAGCACCCCGAAGCGACGAAGAGCAAGCTGCGCTCCGCCTCGAGCGCCGACTGAGGAAGCACCCCCATCGACCGCACGAGCACGCCCGCCGGCGCGTTGTCGATGAGCTGGTCGCAGTTCGCCGCTCCCACCTGGTCGAGCGCACCCCCGACCACGAAGGCTTCGACGTCGCTGCCAGCGGGGATGACGGTGGTGATGGAGTCGAGGACGCCCGCTCTCGCGTAGCCGAGGCCGGTGGGTCCCGGCCACGGAAGCAGGCCAGTGCCCGCGCCGGGGAATGGCCGGAAGCAGAACCGCACCGCGTCGTCGTCGACGATGCCGTTGACGAGCGTGACCGTGGTCGGCCCCGGCGGCTCGACCACGCCCCCGACCCCACCCTGGCCTGTCGATGTCGTGCTCGTCGCGTCCGAGCCCCCGCCACCACCGACCCCACCGGCGCCTCCATCAGGATCACGAGCCAGCGGGGAGCTGCCATCGCCGCAAGCCGCGACCACGGCGGCTAGGGTGAGCAGAAGGTAGGGCGCACGGCCGAGCACGAGGAGGAGCTTAGCGCGGCTGAGCCGAACCCACATCCGCCTTACCGTTTTGAACCGGGCCGTGGTCTCGAGCTAAGGGCCCGACGGCGAGAGCGCGGATGTCGAGCCACGATGCTCGAAGGACGCCGCGCGAGATGACCGAAACCTGAGTCGCTCTCTGCGTCGGCACGGAGAGGCGCCACGGGCATTTCGCCCGGGGGCGTGCCTATACTGCCCGCATGCCCCTTCGTGAACTGTCCCGCGGCGAGGTCGTAGCCGGGCGGTACGAGGTCTTTCGCGTGCTTCAGCGCGGTCGTACCGGAACCGTCTACGCGGCGGAGAATAAGAGTGTCGGCCGCCCCTGTGCCCTCGAAGTCGTCGCCGTCGACGGCGAAGCGCCTCCGTCCGGACCTCGCTTCCTCGAGGCCATGCGCGCCGTAGGCCGCATCGGCACCCATCCCAACGTGGCCGAGTTCTTCGATGCCGGCACCGTCGACGAGCTGAACACCCCCTACCTCGCCATGGAGCTGGTCGAGGGTGAGGCCCTCGACGCCTACGTGAAGGCCAAGCGGTGCCTGCCCAAGGTCATCGGTGCGCTGCTCGGCCAGGTCGGGGGGGCGCTCGCCACGGCCCACGCGGCCGGCGTCGTGCATGGCGAGCTCGAACCGGGCAACGTGCTCGTCATCGACGGGCCCACGGCCAAGGTGCTCGACTTCGGCGTCGCACGTGCGCTGGGGATCGCTTCGGGCTTCTCTGCGCCCGAGCAGCTGCCGGACGCACTGCGAGCCGAGGCCCGCAGCAAGGGCTTCGCCGTGAGCGACGAGGTCGGCCCCGCGGCCGACGTCTTCGGGCTGGGCCTGCTCGCGTACGTCCTGTTTACGGGACAGTCGATCGGCGACTACTGGGGCGTCAGCGACGTGGCCGAGATGAACCAGCGCCTCGCGACCACCCCTCGCAGCCCGGCCTCGCAGAAAGCCGGCGTGAGCGCGCTCAAGCTACCGCCCGGCTTCGACGCGTGGTTCGAGCGTGCCACCGCTTTCGACCCCGCCAAGCGCCACCCGAGCATCGAGGCCGCGGTGAGCGAGCTGGCCAAGATCACCGGCAGCTCTGGCATCACCAAGGGGCTCGGCAGTGCGATCCCCGCAGCCCCCGCCGGCGCCCTCGAGACCGGCCCCACGGGATTCGCGCCACTCGGCTCTGGACCGACCGAGCTCCCGCCCCTCGCGGCTGCCCCTACCGAAGTGGGGCCCACTGGTTTTTCTGGCGCATCCGAGCCCGTCGAAGCCGGCCCTCCGGCCACCGAGCGGGGCCTGCAGCCTCCCAGCAACGCCCCTGGGCCATCGTCGGCGCCTCCGCCGGCGCCCGGGGGGCCTTCGATGGACCAAGGGCCACAAGCCTTCGGTCCGCCGGGCGGCCAGGGAGCTCAGATGCCGTCCGCACCTCCCCCGGCTCAGCCTCCACAGTGGGGTCCGCCGATGGGACAGGCCCAACCCGCCCCTCAGAAGGGAAGCGGCGCAGCGATTCTCATCGGTGCGATCGTGCTCGGCCTCCTGCTCGTGGTCGGCGGCGGCTTCGCGTACACGATGCTCAAGGATTCGAGCGTCGCCCAGAACGACGACGACGGCGATGGCCGCCGCGCCAAGAAAAAGAAGAAGAAGGCCGACCCCTCGCCGACGCCCGTGAGCGTGCCGCGGTCGCACACCACCGCGTCGGTGCCCGTCGACGACGAAGACCCGAGCTGGGGACAGCACGACGCCCCCGCGACCATCGTGGTCTTCAGCGACTACCAGTGCCCCTATTGCGGGCGGGTCGAAGGCACGCTCTCGAGTCTGAAAACCAAGTACGGCGCCAAGCAGCTGCGCATCGTGTGGAAGGACTTCCCGCTGCCTTTCCACAAGGACGCCAAGCCCGCCCACGAAGCCGCGCGCGCGGTCTTCCTGGAAGGTGGGGCGACTGCCTTCTGGAAGTTCCACGACAAGGCCTTCGCCCATCAGTCTTCGCTCGACGTGAGCAACTTCGAGACCTGGGCCAAGGCGGCGGGCGTCCCAAGCTCGGCCATCTCGAAGCACAGCGCCAAGGCTGAGCGAAAGGTCGACGACAACATCGCCCTCGGCAAGACGCTGGGGGTGCGCGGTACGCCCGCCTTCTTCATCAACGGCGTCTTCCTGAGCGGCGCCCGGCCCCAGTCGAGCTTCGAGTCGGAGATCGACAGCCAGATCAGCGCGGCCAAGGCCCTCGTGAAGAGTGGCACCCGGGAGACCGAGGTCTATCCCACGCTCACGGCGAAGAACTTCAGCAAACCGACCACCCCGTCCCCATCGCCGAGCCCGAGCCCGCCGTCGAGCACCGACGTGTGGAAGGTCCCGGTGAGCAAGGACGACCCGTCGTGGGGTCCCTCCGACGCCCTCGTCACCATCGTGGAGTTCAGCGAATTCCAGTGTCCCTTCTGCGCCAAGGTGCGCAAGGCGCTGACGACGGTGAAGTCAAGCTACCCCAAAGACGTGAGGATCGTGTGGAAGGACCATCCGCTCCCCTTCCACAAGCGCGCGTTGCCGGCCGCCATCGTGGGGCGTGAGGCCTTCGAGCAGAAGGGCAGTGCCACCTTCTGGAAGCTGCACGACATTCTCTTCGACAACCAAAAAGCCCTCGAAGACGCCGACCTCCTCGGGTACGCGGGCAAGGTCGGGCTCAACACGGGCAAGGTGAAAGCGGCCCTCGCGTCCAACGCGCACAAGGCCTTCATCGACGCCTCCGAGCTTCTGTCCCAGGACGTCAAAGCTTCGGGGACCCCGCACTTCTTCATCAACGGCCGGCGTCTGATGGGCGCACAGCCCTTCTCCGCCTTCGAGACGCTCATCGACGAAGAGCTGAAGAAGGCCCGCGCCCGGGTCGCGAGCGGCACGGCTCGGGCCGACCTCTACGCCGAGATCATGAAGACGGCGAAGACGGAGTCACCCTTCGAAGAGAAGAAGGTGAGTGCCGCTCCGCCGGATGCACCCTTCAAGGGCAACCCCAAAGGCACCATCGTGGTGCAGCTCTTCTCCGACTTTCAGTGCCCATTCTGCAGCCGCATCAACACCACCCTCGAGGCGCTGGTGAAGGGCAATGCAGACGTGAAGCTGGTCTGGCGTCACAACCCGCTCGCCTTCCACAAGGATGCGCCCCTCGCCCACGAGGCGGCCCTCGAGGCCTACGCCCAGAAGGGCAACAAGGGCTTCTGGCAGATGCACGACCTGCTCTTCGCCAACCAAAAGGCGCTCGGCCGCGCCGACCTCGAGAAGTACGCCGGCGACATGGGCCTCGACCTCACCAAGTTCCGCAAGGCGCTCGACACACGCAAGCACCAGAAGCGCGTAGACCAAGACCAGGCCGACGCGAGCTCGGCCGGGATCCGCGGTACGCCGGCCTGTGTGGTCGACCGCTGGTTCCTCAGCGGCGCGCAGCCACTGTCGAAGTTCGAGCGCGCGGTGGCCCACGCACGAGCGAACCCCTGAGAGCCTTTCCCTCAGGGGTTCACGGGGTCGGACGGTAGAGGGCTCAGCCCCTCACCAACACCACCAGCCCCAGCAGAAGCCCGAGCTCTCGTCTTCTTCGTCCTCGACGGGCTCCTCTTCCTCCTCGTCGTCGACGGGGGTCGGCTCGACGGGCTCGGGGAGGTTGTCGATGTCGAGAACCTGGAAGGCCTCGGTATCGGCGATGATGAGCTTCTTGCCCTCGATGTCGATCGAGCGACCTTCGATCTCGAGGGCGACCGAGTTGAGGACCTCCCCGTTTTCCAGAGAGACCACGTGGAGGTAGCCGTAGAGGTCGGCCACGTAGGCGCGGTTGCCCACCGTGCGTACGTCCATCAGGTAGAAGTCCTGGTCGAACGACATCTCGGCGATGAGGTTCAGATCGTCGGCAAAGGTGGAGACCCCCTCGGACGACGCGACCACGAAACCGCCATCAGGACCGGCGCCGATGCCGCGCGGGGTGCGGATGCGCTCGAGGGTCGTAATGGGTGCCACCGGCATGTCGATGCGGCTCAGCTCGGCGAGCTGGTAGGTCTCGTGTCCATCGGGGCGCGGCAGGGTGGCCACGAAGCTGTCGCCGTTGAGCTGGCTGTAGGTCACCGCGATGGTGTCGCCTTCGACGAAGGCGGTCATCTTCTGGATCTGAACCCCCTCGTTGGCGCCGCGCAGGTCGAGCGACATGCTCCAGTTCACCGAGCTCCCGTCCGGGCCCAGACTCTGGATGACGAACGACTTCCGCCACGGCGGCAGCGGCCCGATCCCCATGTCCGAGAGGGTGAAGTGCTCATCCCGGATCCCCCAGACGAAGATCTCGTCGCCATCGTCCACCTGCACGCCCTGCATCTCGAAGCGCGGGTTGAAGACGTAATGGTCGAAGTCCTCGTCGAGCTCCTCCATCACGATGGGGGGGAAGTCGGGGTTGGCGGCGATGGTCGTCTCGAGCTCGCGGGAGGCGAGGTCGAAGACGGCGATGCTCGTGCGACCCCATCCATCCACGGCGAAGATCTTGTCGCCCGCGACGTCGACGTCGTCGTAGTCGGCGTCGCCGATCGTGTAGACGCCGTCCTCGATGAGCGAGGTGTTGTACTGAGCGTCAGCGGTCTCCGCGTCGGTGCCGCACGCTGCAACCAAGGGCGCGCACGCGAGCGCTGCCAACATCATCAGCCGGTACTTCATGCGTCGAGGACGACAGGCGTACCACGATGTCGCATAAAATCGCACACCGACCCACGCGCAGGGCCTACGAACAATCCCTCAACCAACCATGCGTCCGTATAGAAAACGGGTAAGGGCCTCGAGACGCATGGGGAGAGACGAGACCTCGATGAGCTCGTCGTCGGTGTGGAAGCCCGAGCCGCGCGGTCCGAGGCCATCGATCGAAGGGATCCCCATGGTGGAGGTGGTGCTCGCGTCGGAGCCGCCGCCAATGAGCGGACACTCCTCGCCTCCGAGGCCGGACGCGGTCGCGCAGGCCGCGTACTCCTCGAACAACGCGACGTTGTCGTCGGCGCGCACGAGCGGAGGCCGCGCAACGCCCCCCGTCACCTCGATGCGGGTGCCTTCGATGCTGTTCTGCTCCGCGAGGGCCCGCAGCGAAGCGGCGACCCGCTCACCGTCCTCCACCGTCAGAAAGCGGATGTCGACCAGAGCCTCTGCATCGCCGGGCACCGTGTTGCGGCTGATACCGCCCGAGACCTTACCCACGTTGACGGTGATGCCCCGGTCGTAGTCGGTGAGCTGCTGGGCGGCGTCGATGAACCGGGCGAGGGCCCAGATGGCGTTGTGGCTGTCGTGGTGGTGGTTGCCGGCGTGGCCGGCCTTGCCGATCGCCTTCACGACCAGTCCCCCCGTCCCCTTGCGGGCGGTGATGATCTTGTCGTGCTGGCGACCCGCTTCGAACACGAGTGAGCACGCCGCGCCGGCGAGGCGCTCTTGCAGTAGCGGCTTGCCCTCGGGCGAGCCGATCTCCTCCTCGCTCACGATGATGAACCGCAGGGGCAGCTTGTCGAGCAGGCCGTGATGCGCGAGCGACCGAAGCGCGAAGATGCAGACCGTGAGCCCGCCCTTCATGTCGAGCACGCCCGGGCCCCTGGCGATGTCGCCTTCGATTCGGAAGCCCTCGAACGTGCCGGGGGGAAATACGGTGTCGTGATGGCCGACGAGCGCGACCGCGCCTTCGGCGCTGTCTTTGGCCCGGGTCGTGCTTGCGATGACGTGTGACGCGTAGGTTTCGCTTGGGACCAGCTCGACGTGTACGCCCTCGATGGCCCGAAGCTCGTCGGCGAGCATGCCGGCCACGAGCTCGCCGCCCTCGCGGTTGTGGCTGTAGCTGTTCTGGTTCACGAGGCGCTCGAGCACGGGCAACATGGCGTCGAGCTGGCCGCGACAGTGGGCGGCGACGTCGTCGATGGAAGGCGTGGGCATAGGGCGCTCCACGTTAGCAGGGTTGACGAATCCGCCCAGGCCCCGATCATGCCGACCATGACTCGCTACAAAGCCGCAGTGATCGGAGGGAGTGGGTACGGCGCAAACGAGATGATGCGCCGGCTCCTCATGCACCCCGACGTCGAGCTCGCCCGTGTGGCCTCCATCGACTTCGTCGGCGAGCGCCTGAGCGCCGCCCACCCCAACCTCGAAGGCCTCGGCGGAGATCTCCGCTTCGAGGACATTCCCCCCGAGGAGGCCGCGGACGGCATGGACGTCGTCCTCCTCGGCCTTCCCCACACCGTCAGCTCCGCCTTCGTGCCTCGCCTGCTGAAAGCGGGCGTGAAGAAGATCGTCGACCTCTCGGGTGACTTCCGTCTCGACGACGTGAAGGCCTACGAGAAGTTCTACAACACGACCCACCCCGCACCGGAGCTCCTCGCCGAAGCGGTGTACGGCCTCCCGGAGCTCAACCGCGACAAGATCCGTGACGCGCGCCTCGTGGCGTCGCCGGGCTGCTTCGCCACCGCGACGGAGCTGGGCATGCTCGCCCTCGCAAAGGCGGGCCTGCTCGAGGGCCGCGTACGTACCCTCGCCATCACGGGTTCGAGCGGCAGTGGCGCTGCGGCCAAGGCAGGCACACACCACCCGACGCGGGCGATGAACCTCAAGACCTACAAGCCGCTCAACCATCAGCACGTGCCCGAGATCGTCGAGACCCTCAACGCGGCCGGCGCCAAGAAGTTCTCGCTGCACTTCGCCCCCGTGAGCGCGCCCCTCACGCGCGGGATCTTCGTCTCGAGCTTCGTGACCGTTCCCGAGAACGTCACCAAGGAGCAGGTGGAGGCCGCCTACCAGGAGGCCTACGCCAACGAGCCCTTCGTGCGGGTCCCGGAGGGTCGGCTGCCCGAGGTGGTGGCCGTGTCGGGCTCCAACTACATCGAGGTCGGCTTCGAGCTCGGCGAGCCCGAAGACGGAACGCGCACGCTTCTCTGCATCAGCGCCATCGACAACCTCATCAAGGGCGGCGCCGGCCAGGGGATTCAGAACATGAACATCACCCTCGGGCTGGATGAAGGGGCAACGCTCCGCGACCCGGGTGGGTACCCCTGATGCTGGTCGTCAAGCTGGGCGGCAACGCCATCTCGGGAGAGCACGCCGCGGCCATCTGCGCCGACCTCGCCGAGCTTCGTAGGGGCCAAGAGGTCGTCGTCGTGCACGGTGGCGGCCCTCAGGCATCGACCCTGCAAAAAGAGCTGGGCCAGACCACGACCAAGGTCGGCGGCCGCCGCGTCACCGATCCGGCCACGCTCGACGTCATCAAGATGGTGGTGGGCGGCAAGCTCAACATCAACCTCTGCGCCCATCTCCTGAAGGCGGGCGCCAACCCGGTTGGTCTGCATGGCGCGAGCGCCTGCGTGGTCGAGTCGCGACGCAGGCCGCCCCAGGTCATCAAGGGCGGTCCGCCAGAGCCCGTCGACTTGGGATTGGTGGGCGACGTGATCAAGCTCAACGACGCCCTACTGCGCCTGCTTCTGAAAGAAGGTTACCTCCCGGTCCTCGCGTGCATCGGCGCGAGCCCAGAAGGCGAGGTCTTCAACATCAACGCCGACGTGGTGGCCAACCGGGTCGCCGTCGAGCTGAAGGCCGACGCGCTGGTCCTGGTCAGCGACATCGTGGGCGTGCTGCGTGATCGGCACGACACCTCGACCCGCATCCCGCAGATCCGCAACGCCGAGCACCAGGGCCTCATCGACGACGGCACCTTGGCCGACGGCATGGTCCCCAAGGTGGTCGAGGCCTTCGATGCCATCGACAGCGGCGTGGCCCGCGTGCACATCGTGGGCGGCCTTTCGAAGGGTGACCTGCTGGCCGAGATGGCCCAGCCAGGCTCGGTAGGTACGGCGTTGCTGCCCTAGACACGACGATTGGTTTGAAGCCTGGTGGGGATCCCTCGAGCATGAAAACCCGTGGCGCAGGCGGCTACCCGTGGCTGAACTACCAGCATCTGCTGTACTTCTACGTGGTCGCGAAAGAGGGTGGATTGGCCGCCGCGTCACGACGCCTCAAGCTCTCTCATCCCACGCTGAGCAAACAGATCCGCCAGCTGGAGAACGTGCTGGGGCAACAGCTTTTCTCCCGCGACGGACGCAGCCTCACCCTCACCGCGGCCGGTCACGCGGCCTACTCCTACGCCCACGAGATCTTCTCGCTCGGCGAAGACTTCGTAAACACGCTCGGCGGAGAAGAACCGGTCGAGGGCTATCGTCCCCGCCTCGTCGTCGGCGTCACGCCGGTGATGCCGAAGCTCATCGTGCGGCAGCTGCTACAGCCCGTCTTCAAAGCGACACGCGACGTGAGGCTCACCGTCGTCGAAGACGAGCATGAGCGCCTTCTCGCTCGCATTGCCCTCCACGAGCTCGACCTCGTGCTGGCCGACGCCCCGGTGCCACCAGGTAGCCCGGTCCGGGCATTCAATCACCCACTCGGCAACTCCCCATTGACCTTCTTCGCCAGCCCCGCCCTCGAGCTGAACGCGAGCGACTTTCCCCATTGTTTGGACGGCGAGCCCTTCATTCTCCCCACGAGGGGAACGGCCGTTCGACGCGTGCTCGAGCCGTGGTTCCGAGCCCAGGACGTCGCGCCCTTCATCGCCGCCGAGATCGAGGACATCGGCTTGGTCAAGACCATGGGTCAGGCCGGCGTCGGAGTCTTCGTGGCTCCGACCCTCGTGGAGGAGGCCGTTTGCGGCGACTTCGGCGTGATGATCGTAGGGCGCACGGAGTCGGTGCGCGAGCACTTCTATGCGATCACGATGAGTCGGCGCATCAAGCATCCGGCCGTCGCGGAGATCCGCGAGGTTGGCCGGACGCTACTCGGCGGCTGATTCTCAACCGGCGGGGGACGTGGTCGGTCCTTCGGGCTGCCCGGACGGCACCCTCGATGGCAGCAGCGCGAGGATGGCCGTCACGGCCTTCTTGGTCATGGGGAGGATCTCCTCGTCGGCGTAGGCTCCAGTCGACCATCCCACCCAGAGGACCTCGTCGGTGCTTCGCCGCTCGATGGTCACCATGACCACCTTGTCGATCTCCTCCGCGGCCGCGGAGGCACCATTGAGTTGTGCCGACGTGCCCGATTCGGCGTTGGCCTCCGACTTGGTGAGCGCCTTGAAGTTGACGACCATGTCCGCCTCGGCCTCCTTCGCTTGGAGGTAGCCCTTTGCGTTCATCGCATCGTGAACCACGGATTCGAAGATGTGACGCGTATTCACGTCGCTTCCTACGGGGTGGTACTTCACCACGTAGGTCTGCATGCTGCGCTCGAAGGTGGCGTCGCCCTGATGCAGCACGGTGGGGGTCGCTGCACAACCCAATGAGAGAAGCCCCGCGAGGGCGATGGGTACCAGACGTAGAATCATGCGGGAATCCTTACGCAGCGACCACTGGCTCGACCCGCACCTTTTGGGCAAGCGAGTGTAGACAAAGGGCACATGAGCCACCCCTCGGTTCATCTGTGCCACAAAGGAACAATCCAAAGCGGGCAATCTTCAGGTCGGTCGACCTCGTACGGGCCAAGATGACGTTCATGGACATCGCGGTGCTTCGCATGCTGCATGTGGGTCCGTCCAGCGCGGCCCTCCGCCTGACGGTACCGATCCCGCTCCTGGCCCAGTTCTTGACGCACGTCGGCGAGCTTCGCTCGAAGGAGACGTGGGACCTCGATTCCGTAGCCGTTCGCCGCGAAGACCAGCAGCGGGCGGCGGTGACCTTGAGGCTCGCTACGAACCGTCCGGACGACTGCCCCCGGCGGCGTCAGGCGCTCATGGGTCTGGTCATGAGTGTGCTCGAGCACCTCCGCGAACGATGGTCGAAGAGTACGTCGACGCCATCCGCAGAGTCCACCTCAGCAGCAGAGGACGATGCGGCACCCGCGACGATGCGAAGCGCCACGTCGAAGCCCGCAGAAGGATGATGCGAGGCTATCACCCGAACTGTGTGTCGGCGTCGTCCGTGATGCGGGTGACGCCGTTCCACCGCGTGAGCTCTACATCGTCACCGAGCGCATGCGATAGTCCCGCGCCATCCCATTCCCGCTCGGCATCCTCGTCGCGCCAAGGGTAGCGCTCGAGCAGTTGCGCGACGCGCCGACCGATGGTGCGCGCACTTCGAGGCCTGTCTTCGGGGCGTTTCTCGAGACAGCTCAAGACGAGTGAATCGACCTCGGTGGGAATCCCTGGAACACGCCGTGACGGCGGAACGGGGGGCCGGCGCCGGTGAGCTGCCATGACCTCTTCGACGGTCGCTCCCTCGAAGGGGTAGGTGTGGGTCAACATCCAGTAGGCCACGCAGCCAAGCGCATAGATGTCGGCCCGGTGGTCGAGCTCCCCGCCAGCAAAGGCCTCAGGGGCCATCGTGGCCGGAGTGCCCAGCAGGGCGCGGGGGTAACCATCACGATCTCGCGGGTCGCGCACGACGCCGAAGTCGAGCACCTTCAGGAAGTCGCAGACGCCACCGAGACGGCAAACGAACAGATTCGCCGCGGTGATGTCGCGGTGCACGAGCCCGGCGTCATGAGCTTCGGCAAGGGAGGCACATGCCTGACGCAGCAGATGGAGGACACGCCCCACGGGAAGCGCCCCCCACTGATAGAGGGCGCGGTGAAGGTCGAACCCAACGAGGTACTCCATCACGAAGTAGAAGCGGCCGTCGGACGTCCATCCGAAGTCGTAAAGTTCCACCGTATGCGGCGAGCGAAGACTCGCGGTCACGCGTGCCTCCAGCTCGAACCGTGCCCGCAGGGTACGCTTTGCCCGAGCATCGAGGCCCCGACGAGGGCGGATCAGCTTGACGGCCGCTGGCCGAGCGAGAAGCGCGTGGGAACCCCGCCAGACCTCCCCCATGCCCCCCTCGCCGATCTTCTCGACCAGGTGGTAGCCGCCGACTTCATCTCCGGTGCCGAGCAGTGCAGCCTGCACGTCGAGCCGTCCGCCTTCCGCGCGCATCACCGCCCGCCCCAAGAGGGAGTCGAGCTCGCGAAGGTTGCCTGGCCAATGGTACGCCGCAAACCGCTCGAGTGTCTCCTCGGTCACGCCATCGACCGCACGCCCAACCGCGTCGGCATGCTTCTCGAGCATCGCTTCAACGAGTAGCGGAATGTCCTCCCTGCGCTCGACCAAGGAGGGCAGGCGAAGGCTCGCGCCGGCGAGTTGCGTGTGGAGGCTCGGGTCCAGCTCGCACTCGCGGCCAAGGACTCCTGTCGGGGAAACGGTGGCGGCCATGACACGTACCCCGTCCACATCCGGTGATTGCTCCGCGAGCCAGGCGGCAAGGGCGGGCTGTGCATCCGACGAGAGCCGGTCGATGTGTTCGAGGTAGAGCGTTCCGCCCCGCGCAACCTGCAACTTGCTCCCCGGAGCCCACCGTTCGAGCGCATCCGAGGCAACGAGTGGGTCGAGCTCCCCGCAGTTCACCTTCACGAAGGGTCGGTCGCGCCGCTCAGATGCGAGGTGGATCGCTCGCGCCACGGACTCGTGCCCCGCTCCGGGCGGTCCCGTGAGAAGCACACTCGTCTCGAGGCGTCCCATGGCAACCACTGCCTTGCGCAGCGCACGGATGGCGGTGCTCTGCCCCAGGAGCGCGACCTCCGAGCCACGTGAGGCGGCCTCGTTGAGTTCCCTGGCGACGATGAGCTCGTGCTCGAGCCTCTCGTTGGTGGCCTGCATACGCGAGAGGGCCTCCCGGAGGTGAAGCGTGCGCTCCGCGACCTGGCCTTCGAGCTGTGCTTTCGTGTCGAGAAGCGCTGCCTCGACGGCCTTGAGGGAGCGGATGTCCTTGGCAAAGGTCGCGACTGCGGCAGGCTTTCCGCTCTCATCGGGAAGCAGCGACAGGGTCAGCAAGACGGGCACGACCTCTCCCCCCTTGGTCTTTCGAAGGCTCTCGACGTTCCTCACCTCTTCGCCGCGACGGCATCGCACCAACAGTTCCTTGGCCTGGTCGTGGCGCTCGTCGGGAACGATGGTGAGAATGGGGGAGCCGATGAGCTCTTCTCGTGGGAATCCGTATGTACGCTCGGCCTCCCGGTTGAGGTCGAGCACGATGCCCTCGAGGTCCTCGATGAGGATGGGGTCGGTCGCATGCCGAAACACGCGCTCTAGCGGGGGATTTCGAGATGACATCGTCAAGCTCCTAGCGCCTGAACGCGTGCCTCTACCAGAGCGTGGCCAGCGCTGAGGTGAGCAAGAGCAGAGCAAAGAACATCAGCGCCAGGTCTCTGCCCTGGCCCTCGACTCGCTCCTTGCGCGCCGCGGTCATGCCGCGTCTCCCAGGCGTTGGCGGGTTCGGCGCAAGCCTTCTGCCACCGCGGTACGAGGACAGGTGTGCGTGATCTGACATCGCACGGTCAGACCGTCGTGGCACACGAGGAGAACACGAGCGCGGACTCGCCCCCGTTGCTTGCGAAGCGTCACCGAGGCGCGGCGAATGCGGTGCTTCACCCTTCTCAGCTGGCGATGCGCCATCTCGCTCATGCGGTGGTGCGAAAGTGGCCGGATGTCAGACTCGATCCATCGGGTTTCAACCGTCATGCAATGCCTCCAGTCACGTGGCCGCCGAGCGGCTTCCACAAGGACTCTTGGGGCGCGCACAGGTTTCCGTCAGGAAGAAAGTGAGCACTAACCTGTAGCTATCGTCTACATCACTCTGGAGGAGCTGGTGGGGCCGTGATCTCGGGAGAACCGCCTCGAACCATGCGCAGGACGGCCCTCGGCGGCGTCAGGCGCTCATAGGACTACTTCTTCTCATCGTCGGCAGTTTCGCCTTCGACGCGCTCGTACTTCACGCTCTCACACATCGCGCGGATCTCGGCCTCGCGCTTCGCGTCGCCCCAGCAGTACCAGCCGAGTTCCTGACCGATCACGATCCCTCGCATCGAGAACGAGCCCTCTTTCTGGGGCTTGAACACGATGAGGGTCGCGTCGCCGTGCTTCTTCTGCTCGGTGACCTCGGTGGGAATGTTCATCTTGATGTACTTCTCGATCGACGAAAACTTCGGAAACTTCGTCGTCATCTTGAAGGTCATGTCGTCGGGGCCGAGAAACTCGGGGTTCTCGTGCTTCCACTGGGGTGCCTTCATCCCCTCGACCAGGCCGAAGGTCCACTTGACCCCGCTCATGGTCACCGACTGCTCTTTGAGCTCGGGCTTGGCCTTCTCCTCTGGAGCCTTGGCCTCCTTGGTGTCGCCCTTGGTCTCTTTCGTTTCCTTGGCGTCGGCCTTGGCCGGCTTGTCGTCTTCGGCCTTCTTGTTTCCGTCGTCACACGCCGTGAGCCCCATCGTGGCCACCGCGAGGCTCAACACTGCGAGTCGCTTCATGCAGGGGGTATACGCCCGCCGACGCCCCGTCTTCCTTCTCCGAGCGTGTGCGAGGTCAGTCGCCCGCGAAGACGGTGCCGGCGGCGATGACCTGGCCGATGGGAAGGTCGGTGGGGTCGTTGCAAGTGATGGCCGGGTCGCCGAGGCGCGCCGCAGCCTTGTCGTCGATGAACACCGTTCCGCTGCCCATCTTGACCGTGGCCTCGTTGGACGGCGGCGTCTGGAAGGGTCCTCCCGCGGGCACGTGCGGCGGGTTGTTCTTCGCTTTGCTATCGACCGTGGCCGCCGGCTTCTCGTCCGAGAAAACCGTGCTGCTCAAGCCGCTCACGAGCTTCCCCTTGAACGGCGAAGGCAGCGGGGTCGGCACCGGCCCCGTCGGCGACGGGATGAGCACGATGTGGGTGTCGATGGCGACCACCTCGTCGCCTTCTGTGGCCAGCGGCTTGCTCATCCGTCCTCCTCGGCGTCCCGCAACCCCGGGAACACGATGGTTCCGCCTTGGTCGATGTCGATCTCGGCTTTACCGTCGGCGTCGAGCGTTCCCGCCAGCTCGCGACCATCATCGAGCACGATGCGGTACGCCTGCTCGGCGATGGGCTGACCTTCCTCGTCGACGAGAACGATGGTCGTCGGTTCGCGCTCATCCTGCTCGATGGAGTCCTCGGCGTTCTCCGGCGAGTTCAACAAGACGCGGCTGCCCTCCACCGAAGCCTCGGAGCTGAGCCCCACCGCGGCCCCCGACGACTTGAGCAGCACCTGGTCGGCTTTCACCTGCACCACGTCCTGGGCCATCACCTTGATCTTGCCCTCCGAGATGCTCACGCGAGCATCCTGCCCCGTGAGTACCAAGCTCGGTGACGTGAGCTCGATGGAGTCGGGGCCGAGCGTGATCTGACTCTGCCCGCAACGCAGCACCACAGCCTGGTCGGCCTGCAGCGTGATGGTCTCGCTGCTGCTGGCCGCATAGTCGCCCTCGACGTGCGTCGTGTGCGAACGTTTGGCCTCGCTCTGGCCCACCAGCGTGACGAGATTGCCGCCGATGCGCCGGATCACGTCCTGGTGGGCCGTGAGCTGCACCATGCCTTCGTGTTCTTCGCGTGCACCGCCTTCGGTGTGCACGGCGTAGGTCCCGCGTACGTGGAGGTCGGCGTCTTCTTCCACCCTCACCGAGCGGGCGCCTTCGCTCACGGTCTGGTCGGCGCCACTGACGTGGACTTCACGACGGCCGTGGTGCCGGGAGATGGTCGCCCCTCGTACCTCCTCATGGCGTTCTCCTTCGACCACGAGACGATCGTCGTGCCGGATGTGAACCACGCGGTCGACCTCGGCCTCGACCTCGAGATTGCGCTGCGCGTGGAGGTAGACCCGCTCCCTCTCCGGGGCGTCATCGAACGAGAGCTCGTTGGCCCCTTCGTCGTCACCGATGGTTCGGGAACGGAAGCCGCTCTTGGTTCGCTGCTCGGGAAGAGAGAAAGGAGGCCGGTGAGCCTCGTTGTATACGCCACCGAGCACGATGGGCTTGTCCGGGTCGCCTCCTTCGTAGGTGACCACGACCTCGGTGCCCGCTCGCGGAATGAACTGGGCGCCGAACCCGGCCCCCGTCCAAGGCTGCATCACCCGCAACCAACACGTGGACGCTTCGCTGTTCTCCGCTTCGCGGTCCCAATGGAAGCGCACCTCCACCATGCCTAGTCGTTCGGTATGCACCGACTCGTCACCCACGACGGTGGCGGTATGGCACACGTGGATTCGACGAGGTTCGGGCTCCTCATCGGGGTAGGCCACGTTCTGAGGCACGCACTCGAAGGTGTTGTGGTAACCCGCGCTCTCGGTCTCCTCCGGCGCCGTGTAATGGTGGTGTACCGTGACCGGCACGTAGGCGTCGTCGAGTCGATGGATGGGGTGGTCGGCCAGCCGAAACCGATAGCCCGCAGACAGCCACGGACAGGTGCTCTCAGCCTCCGACACGTCGGCTTCGCGACGATGACGTCGGAGAATGCGATCCGGCTCGCGTGCCTCGTGTTCGTGGTCGGGGAAGAGGTTGGGGCTGTGGTGCCGGTAGATCTCGAAGTCGCTAGAGAGCAGATCGCGCCCTTCAATGCGATCCCGCACCGTTTCCAGGCCCTGGCTCAACGCCTCATAGGCCTCCGACAGAGCATTGACGACGTCATGCTCGCCACGATGGCGCAAGGTAGCGAGAGGCCGACGAAAGTCGAAATCGCCGTGTGCCGCGCTGTTGGAGAGCAGCTGCGTACGTCGACTGAAGTGGGTCACCACGTCGTCCGGCCGCGTCATCGACCCTTCGCCGTCGAAGTAGTGGAGCGCGGGGACGTCACCCATTTCGACGCCGATGTCGCCCGCGACGCGCGAAGCGAGGTTGATGGCACCGGCGGCCTCGCCCCCGATGCGACGACCAATCTCCGTCGCTGCGCCGCGGATGAGCCCCATCACGTCGGTGCCCATGGTGGGGTAGAAGGTGGCGGCGTCGGCGAAGACCATCACCTCTGGCTGCCAGTTCTGAATCCCAGGCAGTTCGACCCCCGCCGCACGCGCTGCCGACAACCCGGCCGTGATGGCGCTGCTCGCGCTGACCGTTCCCTCTTCGGCCACGCCCATGAGGCCCGACGTCGCCGCGCCGATCACTCCCTCGGGATGCTGGAGGCTTTCGGTGAAGAAGAAGAGCCCATTCTCAGCCGCGATCCGCTTCAAGAAGGCGAAGTCGGTCTCCTCGAGCTGGGTCGTGTAAGCGCGAACCGGATACTCCTCCTGGAGCGAAAAATGCGGCGTGATGAGGTAAGGCGCGAGAACGTCGCGCAGGATGGAGTCGACCCGCTGCTCCTGGAACACCCGCGAGTTCCTTCTCAGGGTGAGCTGAAACGCGCGAGGTACCACGTCGATGCGATAGCTGAGGTATCGCGTCGCTCGATACTGACGGCGACCGAGCAGCTGCACCGCGGCGACGATGCCGTGCACGTGGCGCTCTCGGTCCCCGCGGCTGAAGGTGAACCGTGCCGGGCGCCCGAGGCCGCGACGCTCGACTTCGCGATCGTCTTCGACCAAGGCCTCGACGCGCCAGCGGAAGAGTTGGTTGAGGCCCTCGCGTCCCTCGGCCGCGACGACGCGGAAGGTATCGGCGTCGAGCCCGTCGACGGTGAACGACGCTTCGAGTGGGGTGTGAGGGTCGCTCATGGCATCGGCACCATCTGGTTGGCGACGCGACGGAGGCCGATCTGGCGGAGGCGCGTGCGCATGTAGCGCGCCATACCTCGGCGGGCACGTGTGGTCTGAGCCCCCCGGACCGCCGCGGGGAAGTAGAACTGGAGCTCCCAGCGCCCGTGGGCATCGACGGCCGCGCGCAGGCGCTCGTACTGCTGGGTGAGGTTGAGGCGCTCGATGAGATAAACGGTGTCGCCGCCACGGGTTCGCTCCCCGTCCGACTCGAGGTTGCTGAAGCCGTCGAGCAGCTGGCTGAAGATCCGTGCATTGAGAGGACGGTCGTCCTCCATGATCTCCGCCACCGTCCAGCCCACGAGCCCCACGACGACCCCTGCGACCTGAAGTCCAGGCGTGGCGCAGAAGACACCCACGACGGCGATGACGCCTGACGCGATCTCGATCCCGCCGAGCACGATCTTCCCCGCGTCGACCTCCCGCCCGGCAAACCCCTCGGAGATCGACGTGCAGCCCTTGTAGATCGAGTAGACCGCACCGGCACAGGTGAGGGCGTTGCCGCAGGTCTCGAAGGTGAGCCCGAGCATCTTGAACACCGACTTGAAGCCCCCCAGGCGCGCAGTGCGACCGGCGCCCCAGCTGAGGAGCTTCATGGAGACGCTGCCGAGATCGGTGATGGCGCTTCCGGTCTCGAGTGCGTGCTGGAGTCGGTCCTCGGGGACGTCATCTCCGGGCTTGGCCAGCGTCCACAGGGCTTGCACGGCGGTCAGGCCGTCGAAGGCGACGTCGAGCCACCCCGCATGGACAGCACTGCGGATCTCTCCCCGCAGCTGGTCGATCTCATGAGGGTCGCCGTCGCGAAGCACCGTCCCTACACGCTGCCGGGCGTGTGCAGCGGCGTCGCCGGACGCATTGGGATAGGCGTTCCCCCAGTTGAGGTGACGCGCCCAGCGCCACACGTCATCGAGCAATGCTTGCGCGTCACGACCGCAGGCGGCGGCGCTGCGGAAGTTGTCGATGATGCGCCGGGCCGCGACGATCCGCGTGATGTTGAACGCGAACTTGATCGATTTCTCGAACACCGAGGCGCCGCTCAAGATGGTGTCGATGACACAGTTGTTGTCCTCGCGAATCGAGCGGGCGAGCGTCTGTGTGAGGCGGTCCTGAGCCGGGGTCTGCTCGATCTCGTGGGTCGCCACCGTGACCAGGTCGGCCATGCGATTCCACGTCCCGACCTTCCACGCGATGTGCACGTTCTCGTCGCTCATCAGGTCGATGAGTCCTTGCGAGAGCGCGGGGTCTTCGAGGGTGCCGAGGAGGTTCCGTGCTCGCCGAATGCGGCGTCGGTGGAACTCGGGGTGCGAGTCCTCCAAGGGGCTGATGGCATTCACCGCTTCACGCGCAGCCTCCGATAGCTCGCGTGCCCGGCGCTTGAGATCGGTATCGCCCTCATGTTGCCGCCCGTAATGCGACTGCTCCCAGTCACGCTGCGCGAGGTCGAGCATGTCGGCGAGAACGGACATGCTCTCGGCGAGCCCCACGAACTTGTGGGCCTCGCGAAGATGCACGCGCGCCCGGCGGTTCATGTAGCAGAGCAAGCGAATGCCCGTGATGAGGGGCTCTGCGGTCTCGTTGAAGAAGACGCGGACGCGCTCGGGCATCGGCGGCACGCGCTGCTGCGCCGAGCTCTGAGCGGGGAAGGCCACGACGGGTCGACGGGCGCCACGGGTGGGGTCGAACTGGCCGAAGGGCATCTCCGGCACGCTCGACTGGTTCATGCTCCGCAGCGCCTGGGCCAGGTCTTGGGGCGGGCTGAAGATGCTGCGACATGTCGGCTCAGGCACCGTGAGCCTCCTCGAGCGCGGCGCGCGTCTCGTCGTCGAGGGTTCCCGTTTGCTCGAGGTCGCGGTCGGACTGGAACGTTCGCAGCGCGGCCGCGAGCCGCCGGTTCCGCTCATCGACGTCCAACACCTCCTCGAGCGCGGACGGGTCGGCGAGGGTGATGCTCGCCAAGTAGCCGAGGGCCTCGAGTCGGTCCCAGGTGCCGCTCGTCTGCTCGATCGGGTCGAGGTGACCGAGCGGCAAGGTCATGGTGAGATCTTCGTGCTCGGGGAAGACGAGACGCACCTCGCGGGTGCGAGGCGGTACCCATTCCTCGAGCGAGCCGTCGCCATCGGTGGTGCCCTCGCGTGGTGACGAGAGCCCTTCGAGCCGGTAGGCGGCGTTGGCGAGACGGCCACTCCCATCGTCGACCACGAGGGCGATGCGCAGCGCCGGCTGCGGGGCGCGGTACCGATTCTCCGTGTTCGGCTGAAGCGTGAGGGCGTTCGCGGGGGGATCCGGTACGTAGAGGATGTCCCCGGGCGAGAGCACCTGAGGGTTGTCGCGGCGTTCCCTCAGCTCCGCATTCCGCTCGTGCTGCCACACCTCGTCGGCGTCGAAGCCAAGCCGAGCTGCGAGCCCGGCGAGATGGTCCCCCTGACGAATGATCACCGCCCGCACGAGTCATCGGATACCACGCCCATGCGCCGTCGCGGAACGTGAGCGCCCGATTCCCATCCTCGGG
>JAUHZF010000347.1 GCA_030426145.1 Polyangia bacterium | reverse complement strand
CCCCGCCCGGCTACGCCCAGACGTGGACGACCCCAGCCAAGGGCACGACACGCCTGCACATGGCCCCCAAGGGCGACGCGCTGCTGTCGTGGACCGACTGGAGCACCATCGCCATCCACGACGTCACCGACGGCAAGGTCCTCCGCACGGCGGCCGTCTGTCGTGGCCACGACTACGCCTACGGCTTCGCAGGCCCGTCTCACTTCGTCGGGATCTGCGAGAACCACGTGGTTCGCTACGGGTGGCCGAGCTTCGCCGAACAGGCGCGGGTGCGCCTGCCCAAGGACATGAACAGCGGCGCCATGGGCGCCGGCCACTTCGCCGTCGACGTGGAGGACAAGCCACAGATCGTCGTCTACGCGCTGGCGACGATGAAGCCGAAGATCACGTTCCAGACGGACGGGGTCGTGGTGGAAGACTCGATGGTGATGTCTGAGGACGGCAAGGTCCTCGCGTACAGCACCAAGAGCGGCGTGTGGATCTACGACCTCACCACCCACAAAGCGAACAAGATCGTGGGCTCACCTCGGGGCCACCTGTTGCTCTCGCCCAAGGGCGACAAGCTGCTCATCATCGACGCCAACCTGCAGGAGCTCTCTGCCAAAGACGGCGCGCAGCTGCGTGCTTGGACGGACAGCCACATCTACAGCGCCGCCTATGCGGGCGAAAAGGTCGCGGCGCGCGGCTTCGACGGCTTCACGGTGCTCAGCGGTACGGGGGGCAGCACCGGCGAATGGGTCGACGGTTTCGACGGTCAGGTCGTGGGCCACGACAACGGCACGGTCTGCGTCAGTGGCCGAAGCAACCTCGCCTGCTTCAAGCCCAAACCAGCGACTCCCTGAAGAACGTCAGGTCACGTAGGCCGGGGTGCAGGCGCGCACCGCGAAACGTTCACGAATGCTCTGCATCGGCTCCTCCCAGTAGCGCTCCCAATACACGGGGAGCAGGTTGTCGGCCCGGCGACCGTTCTCGTAGGCCTCGTGCAGACCATGTCGGAGGGCGGGCCAGCGCGCCTCCCCGAGGATGTGCTTGAGCGTTCCGAAGAAGACGACCATGGCCGACACGGGGAGCCGGAGCTGTCCCCACGAGAAGGCGTGGATGATGACCTCCTCGTGGCCGTGGGTCCCGAGCCCCGTCAGCGCGTGCCACACGTCGTGCGTTTGGCGAAAGCGCCGCATCAGATAGGCCATGTCGGGGTCGGGCACCCAGTGGGTGTCGGTAGCCTGCGCGTCGGCGGTGAGGCCATTGTCGTCGAGGTGCCTGATGTAAGCGCCGCCGAGCGTATCGGGCGTCAGCGCGCGCAAGGCTTCGTAGTCGACCTGTTCGGAGCACAGCTCCGGGCGATCGCGCAGCAGGTCTCGGCCCTCCTGGGTCTGGCCCACCTCGCGCAAGATGTCGCCGAACCGGGCCCGACCGGTGATCTCCTCGGTGACGTGGATCTCGCTCGTGAGCTCGCTGTCGCGCATCACCCGCACCACCGCCAGGCCCACGCGTCCCGCCTCTCGCAGGGTCATCATGCCGTCAGTCTAGGCCGTTAGCGCAACAAGACGTAGCCCCCGAGGCCTTGGCCCGACGGAAAGATCAGCACCGGATCACCCACCGATAGGCCGTCGTCATCGCGACCGCGCACCAAGACCGGATCGCCTTCCCCGGACTGAAGCGCGACCCGCAGCGTCGCCATCGACCGGTGCTCGGTCTCTCGCGACGATGGCGTGACCTCCACCACGGTGGCCCAGACCGGTTGGCGCCAGCCCTCACGCGTGCGCCACAGACGCACGAGCATGCTCGCGAGGAAGAAGCACGCGCCCAGCCCCAGCACAGCCCCGACAGCCCAGCCGGCGCCTTCGCCGGCGGCGAACTGGGTGACGGCGAAGACGCCGCCCCCGCCCCACATCAGGGTGAAGAAGCTGAGCACGACCGTGTTGTAGGTGATCGCGTGCTGGGCCTTACCACGCCGCTCGCCGAACCGCCGGTAGGCCTCTGCGGCAAGTTGCGGATGGGCCTCACAGAGCCGGTGGAGCTCTCCCCGCAAGCCGGGGCCGCCGCGGTCTGCGGCGCGATCGAGGGTCGCGATGGCGCCTTCGAGGTCGCCAGCCCGGGCCTGGCCGTCGGCGCGGAGCAGCGCGCCGAGGGCGAGATCGTCCCGCTGGAGCAAGAGCCGCCCTCCCGCCTCGACGATGGCGTCGCGTTGCGCCTCGGCGCGCCCCTGGCCACGCGCCACCAGCGCACGTGCCACCGAGGCGGCGCTGAAGGCCTCGAGGTCCTGCGTCTCGGCGTCACCGCGCGAGAGCCAGGCCTCCGCGGCGTCGATCTCGTCGGCCTCGGCCGCGGCCCGGGCGAGGCGAGCGCAGAACACGGTGCGGTGGCGGGGCAGCTGCGCCACCTCGTAGCCACTCTCGAGCCAGGCGCGTTGTTTGAGGAGGTCGCCCCACGCCGCTTCGGCAAGCGCCAGCGTGAGCGTGTAGAAGCGTTTCGCCTCAGCGTCGTCGTGCCCCTCCGAGAGGACCTTGCGAATGGCGGTCCAGGCCACCACCGCCTCCTTCTCTCGCCACGGGGCGAGCCTTCCCTCGTCGAGGAGGTCGGCGATGGGCGAAGGAGATGGCTGCCGGTCGAGCTGCGTCAGGAGGTTGCGCTCCCGCGTGGCGGGATCGACCGGCTCCCCCGAGGGCACCACCTCGGGCATACGAAGCTGGTGGCTCGCGTTGCAGAACGCGCAGCGGAGGGTGTCCGCCCCTCGCACCTCTGGAAGAGGCGCACCACACTGCTCACACGCGAGCAGTCGCACGGCGGGGTCGTAGGTGCGCACGATCCGGCGACGCTAGAACGGCTCGCGCGCTACGTCGACGTCTCCTCGTCGTCTTCGTCCTCGTCGACGGGGTGAAGGGTGTCCTTGAGGGTGCCCTGGGTGAACGCGCGGAGGCCGATCGTGACCGCGATGACCACGGCGGATACCACGCCGATCCACTTCCAGGCCTCCAGGTTCTCCCACATCGCGCTGATTACTCGATGGTTTTGGCGCTCGAAGCAAGCCGATTTGAATACTCGGCCGATTGTTGATCCAAAACCCGCGGGGGTGGCCACCAACTCTTCGCTGACCCCGACGAGGCCCATGACCGCTCGCCCCGCCCATCTCCGACTCGTGCCCCCGCCGAGCGCGCCCTCCGAGCTGCCCGCTGTGGATACACGAGCCCGTGAGACCAACGAGGCAGAGCTGGTGGCCGGTCTCGTCGCACGCGACCCGAGCGTTTGCGACCGCGTCTACCGCCTGTACCAAGCGGCGGTGTGGCGCATGCTGCGCCGGGTCCTCGGCGACGATCCCGAGCTGCCGGACCTCCATCACGAGGTCTTCGTGCAGGCACTCCAGAGCGCCCACCGCTTCCGCGGGGACAGCAAGCTCGAGACCTGGCTCATCGCCATCGCCATCAACTGCGCTCGCGCCAAGCTGCGCTCCAGAGCGCGCCGACGCTGGCTCACCTTCATGGCCCCCGAAGACCTGCCCGAGGCACCGGCCCCCACCACGGAAGCGGCCGCCCAAGCCCGCGCCGTCTACACCATCGTGGGCAAGCTCCCCGCCGAAGAGCGCATCGCTTTCACCCTCAAGTTCGTCGAGGGCATGACCCTCGACGAGCTCGCCGCCGCCATGGGCTGCTCGACGGGAACCGTGAAGCGGCGCCTTCGACGGGCCCGCGAGCGGTTCGACCGCATGGCCCAGCGCCACCCCGCCCTGAAGGCCTACACCAGCGTGGAGGATCAGCCGTGAGCCGAGCCCTGGACCAGCTGGGTCGGGCGGTGGCCGACCATCAGGACGACGCCGGACGAGAGCTCGACGTCGACCGCGGCCTCAACCGCTTTCGCACCGAGGTCGACCGCCGCCGGCTGAACCGCAGGTCGCCCTGGGCTTTCGTGGCCGCGGCCGTGGCCCTCGTGGTCGGATGGGTGGGCCTGGCCTGGCCCGCGCGCCCGCTCGAGGTGAGCTTGGTGCAGGGCGCCGATGCCGAGCGCTGGATCGAAGGGGCCGACGAGGCGCGCTTCTCCGACGGCAGCGTCGTCGTCGCCGAGGCGAAGAGCCGCTGGCGTGTCGCCGAACGCACGGCACGCGGCGCCACCGTTCAGCTCGAGCGCGGCGCGCTCACGGCGCGGGTCGTACATCGCGAAGACACCTCCTGGCAGGTCGACGCGGGACCCTTCGCCATTCGGGTGACCGGCACCGCCTTCACCACGAGCTGGGATCCGGCGCGGCAGGTGTTCGGGCTCACCATGCACGAAGGCACGGTCGTGCTCTCGGGCCCCGGTGTCGGGGGACAGCTCGTGGTCACGGCCCCGGAACACGTTCAGATCCAGCTCGACCGCGTGGCAACCACCGCCCCGCGCCCCACGACGATCCAGCGAGATGCGCCGGCACCACCCGCCGCCCCCAGCGCGACGTCACGGGCCATGCCGAGCGCGGCCCCCCGCCCGGCGCCGAGCGCGCCACCGGTCGACGCGTGGCGTGAGCACGCTCGCGGTCGCCGCTACGCCGAGGCTCTGGCGGAACTGCGTGCCCTGGGCGCAGCCGCCCTCACGTCCGCGAGCCCGGCCGACCTTCTGCTCATCGCACAGACCGCCCGCCTCGGCGGCGACGGTGCCCTCGCGCAACAGGCGCTGGTCGCGCTTCGCGAACACCACCCCGCCTCCGTCGAAGCGCGCACGGCGCAGTTCCTGGAGGGTCGCATGCACTTCGACCAAGGGCGACACGCTGCCGCCGTCACCGCCCTCAGCGGCTACCTCCAGGCCGCCCCCGATGGCGCCTTCGCCGGTGAGGCGCAGCTCCTCCTCATCCTCGCGCTGCACCACGCGGGTCGCAGCGAAGAGGCGCGCAGTCGCGCCCGCCTCTACCTCCAACACCACCCGACGGGCCCTCAGGCCGACCGCCTACGGAGCATTCTCGAACCATGAAGTACGTCTTGTGCACCGCCGCTCTCCTCCTCGCCCCGGGCCTCGCCTGGGCCGATGAGGCGCCATCGAACACGCCGGAGAAGACTTCGGAAAAGACGTCAGCCGAAGCGCCGACCCAATCGCATCCGCCCAAGGGAAAGAAGACCATCGTGCTCACCGGCGAGGACGAAGACCTCACCGCCGACGTGGCGGCCGAGCTGCGCGCGGCCGGCTTCGAGGTGATCGTGATCCCGCCCGGGGGAGGCCTCGAGGTGGCCGAAGACGACGCCCCCACGGTGGTGGCGGTTCGTCAGGAGGGCGATCTGGTGGTGGTGCAGGCCACCGTGGTCGACCAAGTCGTCGGCGCTGAGGTCGCCCCCACGGGCGAGGACGGCATGTCGGGTCGCGACGCGGCTGCCCTTCGGGCCGCCGAGACCATTCGACACCTCGTCAACGCCCAGTCGCCCGCGAAGACACCGGACGCGGTCCCCGCGGAAGCGACCCAGCCGGAACCCGAGCCCGAGAAGGTGATCAAGGTCCCGAGCGTGGCCATCACGGTCGAGGACGACCTCGGTGCCGACGCGGTCCGCCCGGGCCGCGAAGTTCCCGTCTTCCGACTCGGAGCCCATGGCGGCGTGGCCGCCCTCGGCTTCCAGAACACCTACGGCGAGCGTGCGTTCGCGCCGTCCTGGGCGGTGGGTCTGAACCTGGTGGGTGACGTGGCCCCCAACGCCGACCTCCGCGGTCAGCTCACCTTCATGCGAAACTTCGACGACCGGAACTACGGCCAAGGCGACGTGTGGGCCGCGCGCGCCAACCTTCTCGCCGAATGGCAAGCCTTCGGCAGCGACGCCAAGTTCACCCCCGTGCTCGGCGGCGGCCTCTACGGCGAGGTCATGCGAAACGAGGACCACTACGAGGAGTGGTACGACTGGAGCGACGACTTCTACGACCCCGACACCGGCGACTACTCGGGCCCAGTGCAGGGTTACGCCTACATCCAAGAGGACCGGCTGATGTTCAACTCGGGGCTCACCGCCAGCGCGGGGCTCACCGCCGGGCGCGGCTTTCGCTTTCGCCTCGACGCGCAGGCCAGCCTCCAGCTCCTGTCGCTCGGAGGCCACGACACCTTCTACGTCGTGCCCTCGGCCATGATCACGGCCGGCCTCGACTGGGACGTGGTCACGACCACGCCCGAGCCGAATCAGGTCGCGCGCCGCTGACCCTCAGCCCCGCAGGTGGGCGAGGTGGTGCCGCAGGTGGTCCTCGACGAAGGTCGCGATGAAGAAGTAGCTGTGGTCGTAGCCTTCGTGGGCACGGTACTGCAGCGCTTGACCGTGCTCCGCGCAGGCCTTCTCGAAGCGATGCGGCTGAAGCTGCTCCTCGAGGAAGCCGTCGGCGAGGCCCTGATCGATGAGAATGGGCGCGGCGTGGGTTTGACCGCGATTCACGAGCTCCGTCGCGTCGTAGTCCTTCCACGTCGCGCGGTCGTCGCCGAGGTAGCCCCCGAAGGCCTTGTGGCCCCAAGGCACCTGGGTCGGCGCCACGATGGGCGAGAAGGCCGAGATGCTGCGATAGCGGTCGGGGTGGCGCAGGCCGACCACGAGCGCCCCGTGCCCCCCCATGGAGTGCCCGCTGATGGCGCGTGCTCCCTCCACGACGGGGAACGCGCCTTCGATGAGCTCGGGCAGCTCCTCGGTGACGTAGCTCCACATGCGGTAGTGCTTCGACCAAGGTTCCTCCGTTGCGTCGACGTAGAAGCCCGCGGCCGAACCGAAGTCCCAGTCATCGTCTTCGCCCGGCACGCCAGCCCCTCGGGGGCTGGTGTCGGGCATGACGAGAATGAGGCCCTCCTCGGAGGCCAAGCGCTGCGCGCCGGCCTTGGTGGTGAAGTTCTCCGGTGAGCAGGTGAGCCCGCTCAAGAAGTAGAGAACCGGGCAGGCCTCGCCCTTCAATGCGGCGGGCGGGAGATAGACGGCACACTGCATCGGGAGCCCGATGGTGCGACTCTCATGCGTGATGTAGCGCTGCTCGCCGTCGAAGCAGGCGATGCTCTTGTCGACCTTCATGAGACCGGGCTCAGTCGAAGAGGATGACGGAGCGAATGCTCTTGCCCTCGTGCATGAGGTCGAAGGCGTGGTTGATCTCGTCGAGCTTCATGGTGTGGGTCACCAGCGAATCGACGTCGATCCGACCTTCCATGTACCAGTCGATGAGCATGGGCACGTCGGTACGACCGCGGTAGCCACCGAAGGCGCTGCCGCGCCAAACACGGCCGGTCACCAGCTGGAACGGCCGCGTGCTGATCTCCTGTCCCGAGCCGGCGACGCCGATGACGACCGACTCGCCCCAACCCTTGTGGCAGCACTCGAGCGCCACACGCATCAGCTCGGTGCTGCCGACGCACTCGAAGCTGTAGTCTGCGCCGCCCCCGGTCAGCGCCACGATGTGATCGACGAGGCCACCCTCTACGTCCTTGGGATTGACGAAGTGGGTCATGCCGAACTGCTCGCCCAGCGCCTTCTTCTCCGGGTTGAGGTCGACGCCGACGATCATGCGTGCGCCGGCGAGTCGCGCGCCCTGAATGCAGCTCAGACCGACCCCGCCGAGCCCGAAGATGACCACGTTGGCGCCCGGTTCCACCTTGGCCGTATTCAGCACCGCACCCACGCCAGTGGTGACACCACAGCCGAGCAGGCAGGCCTTGTCGAAGGGTGCGTCCTTGCGGATCTTCGCGAGCGAGATCTCCGGCAGCACCGTATGGCTCGCAAAGGTGCTGGTCCCCATGAAGTGATAGATGGTGTCGTTGCCGCGCTTGAGGCGGCTCGTGCCGTCCGGCATCAGACCCTTGCCCTGCGTGGACCGGATCTTCTGGCAGAGGTTGGTCTTGGGGTTCAGGCAGAACTTGCAGGTCCGACACTCGGGTGTGTAGAGCGGGATGACGTGGTCGCCCTTGGCGAGGGACGTCACGCCTGGTCCCACGTCGACGACCACCCCGGCTCCCTCGTGGCCGAGCACAGAGGGGAAGATCCCCTCGGGGTCGGCCCCTGACAGGGTGTAGGCGTCGGTATGGCAAACGCCCGTGGCCTTCAGCTCGACCAGGACCTCGCCTTCTTTCGGCCCTTCGAGCTCGATCTCTTCGACGGTGAGCGGCTTGTTGGCTTCGTATGCGACAGCAGCTTGAATCTTCATGGTTCGGTGGGCCCGAACTTAGCAGACCCACCACCGAGCTTCGACGCCTCGTCACCCAGAACCGCTACGCGCGCGGAGCCCGGCCAGCGCGAAGTCGAGCAGGCGCTCGACCACCTCGGCGTGGCCATCGGCGGGCGGCCACGCCGTCGCCCCTTCGAGCATGAGGCACGCGTAGCCGTGCACGAGGCTCCACATCTCCACCTCGGCGCCCTCGCGTTGGGCCGGCGTGAGCTGACCGTCTTCGACCAGCTCGTCCAGCGCCGTCGCGAGGACACGAAAGGACGAGGGGGCATCCGCGGGCGCACCACGCACGCTGCGCAACCCATCGGCGCCGAACATGAGCCAGAACTGCTGCGGCTGATCGCGCGCGAAGTCGATGTACACGCGGCCGATGGCCCTCAACCTCGCGTCCGGCGTCTCGACGGCGCCGCGCGCCCGCTCCATCTCGGCCGCAAGCCGGGCGAAGCCCTCCTGGGCCAACGCGTGCAGCAGCGCCGACTTGTCGTCGAAGTGGCGGTAGGCCGCGTTGGCCGAAACCCCCACCTCACGCGCCGCTTCACGCAGGCTGAATCGCTCGGCGCCATGCTCGGCCACCATGCGCGCCGCCGCCTCGACGAGGGCGTTTCGCAAGTCGCCATGATGATACCGCCGTCGCTCGGACACGCTTCATGTTGACACCGCACATAGCCAACACCAACGCCCTATCCTCTCAGCGTGCTCAATCCGTTCGTGGGAGGTTGATCATTCCGCGGCACGCGAGGCGGCATCGCTCGCCTCGTCCTTGCGGCGCAGTCGCTGCAAGAAGCCATCACCGGTCGTGGTGATGAGATCGTGCAGGTGCCGCGCCCGGGGTTCAGCCCGCTCGAGGTAACGCGCACAGACTTCGCGTCGCTCCGGATGAAGGCGCGCCTGCTCGAAGAGCGTCTCGGCGATGACCTCGTCCGCCAGCAAGCGCGTGAGCCGCTCCGCGTGCAGCATCGCGTAGGCGAAGTCGCGCTTCGGATCCCAGTGGTCGGTGAGGCGACTGCGCCACTCGCGCAGAGGCTGACCCCGAAGCGACTGCATCTTGTCCGTCGCGGTCTTCGTCATGAGGTGCCGTTGCGCCGCCAACGACAGGCGCTGCACGCGAGCGAGCTGTCGCTCGAGCGGGTCGTTCGACGACAGCGCCCTCCATCGCGCCTGTGCCTCGCGACGCACGAAGGCCTGCGGGTCCTTCATGATCCCGCCCAAGGTGTCCTTCATCGCCATGAGGGACTGGATCTGACTCGTGCCCTCGTAGATGGGCATGACCATCGCGTCGCGCAGTAGCTTCTCCGCGCCGTACTCGGTGGTGTAGCCGTTGCCGCCGTGGATCTGCACGCCGCGGCGCGCGATCTCCACCGCCTTCTCGGCCGCGAGGTACTTGAGCAGCGGTGTGATCCGCCGCGCGATCCTCGCTTGCCGCTTCTCCTCGCGACGCAGACGCTTCTCTTCGAGCTCACCCGGCGACGCGCGCAGCAGCCGCAGCTTGATCTTCTGGCTCAGCTCTTCGGCCACCGCCGCCCGCATCGCGATGGCGCGAAGTCCGACGATGTCGTTCTGCATCTCCTCGAGCAGCTCGGCGATCATCTCGTGACGATCGATGGTCTTGCCCATGCTCGGACGCTCGGCGGCGTAGTCGCGCGCGAGTCGGTAGGCCGCCTCCGCGAGGCCGATCGACTCGAAGCCCACACCGAGGCGTGCCCCGTTCATGAGCAGGAGCATGTACTTGAAGCCCTCCCCGCGTTTGCCGATGAGATGACCGGCCGCACGGTCGAACTGCAGACTCGCCGTGACCGAGCTGTGGTGGCCGAGCTTGTGCTCGAGGCGATCCATCTCGACGAGTCGGTGACGCCCATTTTCGTCTTCCTCGTAGGTCGGCACGAGGAACATGCTCAGGCCCTCGAGGCCGCTCATGGGGTCGTTGGGGTCCTGGACCTTCTCGG
>JAUHZF010000346.1 GCA_030426145.1 Polyangia bacterium | reverse complement strand
CAGCTCTCCGGTGCAGGAGATCACCACCAAGACGATCGAGACCTCCGAGACCCTGACCGAGCTCAACCTGCTGCCGATCGTGGGTGAGTTCAATCAGCGGCTCCAGACGGCGAGTCCTCACTACAAACACGCGGCGAGCAACGTGAACGGGGTGTCCGTCGCCACCGTGACCGGCACCAGCTTCCGCGTCGACTTCATCGAGGTCGGCGACGTGAAGAACCCGGAGGACGCAGGCGAGAAGAACCGCGTGAGCTTCGAGACCCCGGCCGGCCAGAAGGTCATCAACCCCGTCTGAGTCCACCTCGGCTATACCCGCCCGACGTGGATCAGTTCACCCAATTCGACGGACTCGGCCTCGCCGGGCTGGTGCGGAGCCGACAGGTCAGCCCGCGCGAGCTCGTCGACGCCACCATCGAGCGGATCGAGCGACTCAACGGGAGGCTCAACGCGGTCGTGCATCCCATGTACGACCGCGCCCGCCATCAGGCCGACGGGGATCCTGGCCCGGGCCTCTTCGCGGGCGTGCCCTTTCTGCTCAAGGATCTCGGCGCCACGGTGGCCGGTGTGCCGAGCAGCCACGGCAGTCACTTCTTCGACGGGGTGGTGCCCGACCACACGACCGAGACCATCGAGCGACTCCAGAGCTCAGGGCTCGTCTTCGTGGCCAAGACCAACACGCCGGAGCTCGGCCTGAGGCCGGTCACCGAGTCGAAGCGACTCGGGGCCGCGCGGTCTCCCTGGGACGTATCCCGAACCCCAGGTGGCTCGAGCGGTGGGTCGGCCGCGGCGGTGGCGGCGGGCATGGCCCCCATGGCCAGCGCCAGCGACGGCGGGGGTTCGATCCGAATCCCCGCTGCCTGCTGCGGGCTGTTCGGTCTCAAGCCGACGCGCGCACGTACGCCCGCCGGACCTGGCCCCGGAGAGTATTGGAGTGGGTTGGCCATCGAGCACGCCATCACCCGGAGCGTGCGTGACAGCGCCGCCCTCCTCGATGCCGTGTCGGGTGCCGAGCTCGGAGCCCCTTACGAGGTCCGCCCGCCGGGACGCCCGTTCCTCCAGGAGGTGGGCGCAGACGTGGGCCAGCTCCGCGTGGCCTTCCATTGGGAGCCGGCCTTTCCCGCCGAGGTTCACCGCGACTGCATCGCCGCGGTACGCGACGTGGCGAGCTTGCTCGAGTCCTTGGGCCATCACGTGGAAGAGCTCGCCCCCAACCACGACCAGGACAATCTGGCTCAGGCCTACATCAAGGTCATCGCCGCCAATTGTGCGTGCACCATTCGCGAGGCCGAGGCCTTCGTCGGCCGGCGGAGCGAGCCTGGTCAGTGGGAAGACAGCACGTGGCTCACCGCCATGCTCGGGCGGGCCCTACCCGCCAGCGAGTTCATCCTCGCCCAGCACGCACTGCAGATCGAAGCGCGGCGGCTCGCCGCCCTCTACCGCGATTTCGACGTGGTCCTCACCCCGACCATGGCCGCTCCCCCGGTACCCATCGGTGCCCTCGACCCCCCACCGCTCGAGGCCTTCGGGCTCGAGCTGGTCGCACGCACCAACCTCTCCGCGGTGACGCGCCTTCCCCGTGCCATTCGACGCGTGGCGGCACGCACCCTGGGGTGGATCCCCTTCACGCCCGTCGCCAACTTCACCGGCCAGCCGAGCATGAACGTGCCCTTGGTCTGGAACGAGGAGGGGCTCCCCATCGGCACGATGTTCACGGCCCGATTTGGCGACGAGGCGGTACTCTTCCGATTGGCAGCTCAGCTCGAGCAAGCGCGCCCCTGGGCTGAACGCCGGCCGCGCCTGTTCGCCACCTGAGGATGAGGCGGTCTTCGAAGACCAAGACCTCACTGGCAGAAGATGACGCAGTTGCGGCCACGGCGCTTGGCTTCGTAGAGTGCCGCATCGGCGCCAGCCACGAGCGTCGCCGGGTCGGACGCGCGACGACCATGGCCGATCCAGTTGAAGCCGAAGCTGGCCGTGACCCAGATGGGGGTGCCCTCGTGCACGACGGGGGCTCCTTCGACGAGCCCGCGTAGGCGCTCGCCGAAGACGGCCGCCTGACGGGGGTCGGACCCGCGCACGAGGAGGCAGAACTCCTCTCCCCCGAAGCGCGCGAAGAAGTCCTCGGTGCGAATGGCGGCCATGACTCGATGACTCACGGTGCGAAGGACCGCATCGCCGGCCGCGTGGCCGTAGGTGTCGTTCACCTTCTTGAAGAAGTCGACGTCGATCATGAAGACGCCGAGCGTGCTCTGGTGGCGGTCGGCGAAGGCGAACTCACTCGCGAGGCGCTCGTCGAGGGCGCGTCGATTGTAGGCCCCGGTCAAGGGGTCGCGTACGGTGGACTCGTACTGCTTGACCAAGATCTGCTCTTCGAGCGCATCCTTGAGCGCGAACTTGAGAATGGTGCTGCGCCCGAGCCCGATACGGGCCTCGTCGTTCAACAGCACCGGCTGGGTGACGCGCTCCGTCCCGAGAAAGGTCCCGTTGGTGCTGCCGAGATCCTCGAGGAGGTAGAGGGGGCCGCGCCGGAAGATGCGGGCATGGCTGCGCGAAAGACCATCGTCGAAGATGCGAATGTCGGCTTCTTCGCCGCGCCCGATGACGAACTCGATGCCCTCGAGACGAAACAGCGCTCCAGCGCGCTCGCCGGCAAGCACGGTCACGATGCCTCGGTCGCGCGCGAGCGACGTGATGCCCGAGTGCGGCGTCGTCGCGTCCTGAATCACCGTCCGCAACATCCGGGCGGTCGAGTCGGGATCTTCTGCCGGGCTACCCACGCATGACGGAACGGACCCGAACCGTAGATCTTGAGTCGGATTTCCGGCGGCCATGCGCGAGCGGCCGAAAACCCTTCGTCGTCAGAGGGTTACGCCGAGGATGAAGAAGACGAAGCCGCCCACCACGACGTGCGAAAGCGTGACGCCAGCGAGGTTTCTGCGCCGTGAGAAGAGCCAACCCCAGAACAGGCCGGGGAGGAACGCCAGCGTGGCGAAGAGGAAGGACATGTGGAGGTGGGTCACGCTGAAGAGCAGGGCCGACAAGACGATCGCGTTGCGCACCCGATGGGGTCCCGACAGGAACATCTCCAGGCTGCTCTGAAGGGCCGACCGCACCACGAGCTCTTGCACGAGGCTGGCGAGCGCGTAGATGGTGAGCTTGGGCCACACGTCGTCGGACAGGAGCCGCTCCTGCCACGCGGGATGCGCGATGAGGGGCCCCGCCGCGATGAGCTCGGCCTTCATCAGCACCCACTTGATGGCGGTCACCAATAGCAGCGCCGGCGCGGTGAAGACGACCGCCTCGAGGAGCGAGCCGATGAGATGGCGGAACGAGAGCCCGAAGGTAGACAGCGGATAGCCGCTGCGTCGGATGAAGTACCAGCTGCCGACGCCGAAGATGAGCTGCAGGGGAATGCTCACGTAGGAGGTGTTGGTGGGAATGTGGTCACCCAGGTGCTGCAAGCCGGCGAGCAGATATACGTAGAGGCAGACGAGCAGCAGGACGTTGACCACGAAGTGACCCATCACGTCTTGTTGCTGGGCGTGCTCGAGCTTGTCGGTCGCCTGCGCGCGGAGCCGTACCGCCAGCTCCTCGGCGATGGCGAGCACGAGCTTGTCGTGCACGGCCTCGAGGCGTCGGTCCTTCTTGGCCTGCCGCTTGAGCTCGACCATCGGCACGACTTTCACCACCGAAGCCTCGGTGGCTCGGACCGAGGCCGCCCGGGGGAGCTGTTCGAACAGGGCGGCCTCGCCCACGATGTCACCGGGCCCAACTCGATCGATGCGGTGCTCCCGGTCGCGCGCCTTCTCGCGCTTGATGACCTCGAAGCTCCCCGACTCCACCACGAAGAGCGCAGTGGCCACCTCCCCCTCTTCGACCAGCGTCTCGCCTGCCTCGAGGGTCCGCGTCTCGACCAGCGCGTCGAGGGCCTCCACCTGAGGCGGGGACAGGCGTGAGAAGATTCGCGCTCGCGACCACGCCGGGGCCTTCTCTCCCGAGGTCGATTCCTTCTTGCCGCGTCGCAGCCAACCGAACACGGCCGGCAGGTTAGTCCATCGGCGCCCGATGACCACCGTTGGTGGACGGTGAAGATCCACAGAAATGCGGACCGATGCCGTGGCCTCGGGCGTGGTCAACGCGAGAGACCACGCAAACTGGCGCCTCCGGTCAACGTCTTGGCGTCACCGGCCACGGCCGATCACGCCTTTGCCCTCAAGATGACGGCAGAGGGAGGAACCCGATGAAGCTCACGACGATCCCGCTCCTGCTGCTGCTGGTTGGATGCGCCCAAGAGCCCAGCGCCCCCGGCCCCGCCAAGACCTCCAAGGGCCCCCAATCCACCGAAAGCGCCATGCCGACCAAGGGCGCCATGCCCGCGGTCGAGACCGACCGAAGCGAGCTGAACGGTCGTGTCGTCGAGCGCCTCTCGGCCGGTAGCTACACCTACCTTTCGGTGAAGACGGTGGATGGCCCCCTGTGGGTCGTCACCCTCGGTGACGGCGAAGCCGTCGGAACCGCGGTGACGGTGAAGAGCTTCGGGATCCGCCGCGAATTCCGCTCCCGCCGTCTCGAACGAACGTTCGACGAGCTTCGCTTCGGCATCGTTCGTCCCGCCAGCTGACCCCATCCAGGAGGAACCCGAAACATGATCCATCGAACCCTTCCGCTCGTCTTCGTCCTCGGTCTCGTGCCAGCCTGCGCGGACGATGACCCCACCCCGCAAGAGAATCCCGGCGACAACGCGGCCGAGCTTCTCGCGTGCAGCTCCGGCGACCTTCAGGTCAGCGGACCATTGGCTGGTGCGGGCTTCGACCCCAACACCGGACTCACCGGCGAGCGCCAAGAGACCTACGTGGTGAGCACCACCCAACTCGTGGTGCCCCCCGAAGCCATGAGCGAGTTCGGCGGGCTCGTGGCCGACATCTTCACCGACATCTCCACCCGCGAGGGGCTCGTCGCCTACGGCTTCGCCTCCGACGAGGGCTGCAACCACCAGCGCACCCTCACGGTGTGGACGAGCGAAGAGGCGATGTTCGGTTTCATGGTCGGCGAAGCCCACACCCGCGCCATGAACGCCACGCTCGGGGTCAGTGACGCGGGGCGTGTCACACACTGGAGCGCTACCGCCGACGAGGTCGAAGCCCTCACCTGGGACCAAGCCGTCGCACGCATGGCCGAGGTCGAGAACTCCTCGGTCTACGACCGCTGACGCCTCGTCAGCGACACGGTCTCGGGGTAGCTTCGTCGGCGATGAAGGACTTCCGAGACCGAGTGGCGGTGATCACGGGCGCGGGAAGCGGCATCGGCCGCGCGCTCGCCCAACGGCTCGCGCGCCGCGGGGCGCACCTCGCCCTCTCCGACGTGAACGAAGAAGGCCTCGCCGAGACCGCCCGCCAGGTGGCGGGTCACGGCCGCGTCACCACGACCCGGCTCGACGTCTCCGATCGTGAGGCCGTCTACGCCCACGCCGAGGAGGTCGAGCGCGAACACGGCGCCGCCCACCTCGTGGTCAACAACGCAGGGGTTGCCCTCGTCGCCTCCGCGCGACGCTCCACCATCGAAGAGATGGAGTGGCTGATGGGGATCAACTTCTGGGGCGTCGTCTACGGCACCAAGGCCTTCCTGCCGATCCTCGAGAAGCAGCCCGAGGGTCACATCGTGAACATCTCGAGCATCTTCGGGATCATCGCCTACCCCATGAACAGCGCCTACAACGCGTCCAAGTTCGCGGTACGCGGCTTCACCGAAGCCCTACGCATCGAGCTCGAGCTCGACGGCAGCAGCGTCAGCTGCACGTCGGTACACCCCGGTGGCATCAAGACCAACATCGCGGCCAGCGCACGTCACGGCACGAACGACCGCACCCCGGACCGCGACAAGCTCGCCTCGACCTTCGAGAAGATGGCCCGCACCACGCCTGACCAGTGCGCGGCCACCATCCTCGGCGCGGTCGAGAAGAACCTTCCCCGCGTGCTCGTCGGTGCGGACGCGCGCCTCATGGAGAAGGTCCAGCGCACCATGCCCGCCGGCTACCAGAAGGCCATCGTCAAGATGGGTCAGGGACAGTGGGACCGCTTCCACTGACACCTGCCTTCGTGCGATCGAGCATGAAGGTCAGCTCGTGTTTGTTGTGGTGAAGGTGGCGCACCTGCGCGCCGTCGATGCTCGCAAAAGCCGCGGCCGTCTCGTGGTCGGTCGCTCCTTGGAACTTGAGGGTGCACACGAAACGGTCAGCGGTGCCGGCCTCCAGCCACCGCTGCACCAGCTTGAGTAGACGGGGCGGGTAGCAGATGACGTCGGAGCAGACCCAGTCGAAGTGTCCGTTCGAACGAGGGTCGAAAGCGAAGGCGCTACCGACCCGGGCGTCGACGTTGTTCCGTACCGCGACCTCGGGCGCGAGAGGCGCCTTGTCGATGCTGACGACCTCCCGTGCGTGCTCCGCGAGGACCCAGGTCCATCCCCCAGGGCTGCTGCCGAGGTCGAGACAGCGCGCGTCGGACGACGGAGGCCCCCCCATCAGGGTGAGCGCCTCCCAGAGCTTGAGATAGGCCCGTGACGGAGGGCCTTCACGATCTTCTTCGAAGGCGATGGCGCCACCGGGGAAAGGGCTCCGGGTCTCCGGCGAGAGCAGGACGTGGCCTTCGTCGAGTAAGGTGAAGGCCCCGAGCGGCGCCGTGGGAAGGTCGACGGGGAACGGGCGCGGCTTTCGCCGGAGCTTGGGCAGCTTGTCCTCGACGAGCCGCGACCGTCGGATGGCGGCGAGCGGATGGAGGTGCCAGTTTCGCTGACGTTCACGCAGCTGCCGGGCGGCATCGCCGATCGACGCGATGGTGATCACCTCGGGGTTGAGCCATACGTCGGCCGCCCAAGCGGGGTCGTGCCCGGCTGGTCCGATCCAGAGTCCTTCGCCGAGGGGTTTGGCCGCGGGCCCCAACTCGATGGCCAGCTCCGCCTCGAAGTCGGGCACCGCCTCGTAGATGGTGAAAGGCTGCTCGAAGGCCGCGACGACGGCGCGGGGGTCGGATGGCGTTGCGGCCGGCACGCGCCGCATTGTGGTCGCACTTTGTGATCGGCGCGACACAGGTCCTGTGAACGCAGGTTCTCAACCGGCGTTTTTCTTCTGTTCTTGCCAACTTATCTGCCCTTCGACCGTAGGCTCGAGGCCTCGGCTGCGTTGCTCCAACAACCCCAACCAGGAGCTCGCACATGCTTACTCGCTACCTTCCCCTGCTCATCTGCCTCGTCGTCCTCCCCGCGTGTGGCGGCGCTGTCTACGCTCCCGCCCGTACCGCTGGCTTCGAGACATCGCCAAAGCTTTCCTCGCTCGGCCCCAGATGGGGGATGAGCTGCGCGTCGCCTACTACGTGTTCGACGAGGACCACGCCGAGAAGGTGGCGGCGATGCTGGACGCCGCCCCGATGGTGGCGTCGACCTACCGCATTCCTTCCCTCATGGTCACGGGCGAGCGCCGCTTCGACCAGAAGGACCCCTACGCCACGCCGGAGCGAAAGCCGGTCCGCCTGAAGCAGCTGCGGCTCCTCGCCGCGAGGGCCCGCGCCGACGTCTTGGTCGTGGTCGACTACGGCTACGAGGTCACCAAGAAGGCCAATGGTTGGACCGCGTTCGGCGCGGCCGCCTTCGTCCCGCTGCTCTTCGTGCCGTGGCTAGACGTCGAGGTGAAGAGCTACGTCGACAGCTACGTCATCGATGTGCGCAACGGCTTTCTCTACGGCCACCTCTCCACCGAAGACGAGGGCGAGGAGACCCAGCAGACCGTGCACTCCGACGCTGACCAGACCCTCATCGAGGGCCAGCTGAAGGAGCTGCTCGGGCAAACCGGGGTCCTGCTCGCCAAGCTCGTGACCGACGAGCGCAACCGGCTGAAAGAAGCAGCACCGAGCACAGAAGATGCACCGCTGGCCCAGACGGCTCCCTGATCCGCTATAGAAGGGCCGTGATGACCGCCGACGACGCCCAGTCCATTCTCGTCACCGTCTACGGCCAGGATACGCCCGGGATCACGGCGTCCCTGACCAAGGTCATCGCCGACAACCACGGCACCCTCGTCGACATCGAGCAGGTGGTCGTGCAGGGCCAGCTCACGCTCTGCCTGCTCCTGTCGGTCGACCCCAGCGACGGCGACCCGGTGCTCAAGGAGATGCTCTTCGCCGCCAAGGGCATGGGCCTCGAGATGCAGTTTCGCCTCCTCGAGCGGGCGGGGCTCTCGGAGATGGCACCGGCAGCGCGCTACGCGGTCACGGCCATCGGCGACGACCTCGGCGGCGCGGGGGTGCACCGCATCACCCGCGTCCTCGCCGACCACGACGCCAACATCGAGCACATCCGCCGCCTCTCGAGCCAGCGCTTGGTGAGCCTGGAGATCATCTGCTCCCTCGCCTCCGAGGCCGGACACGATCTTCGGCAGGCCCTCATCGCCGCCGTGGCCGACACCGACATCGACATCGCGGTGCAGCGCGAGCGCCTCACCCGCCGGAACAAGCGTCTCGTGGTGATGGACATGGACTCGACTCTCATCCAGATCGAGGTCATCGACGAGCTCGCTCGGATGCACGGGGTGGTCGATCGCGTCTCGGAGATCACGGCCAAGGCCATGGCCGGCGAGCTCGACTTCGAGCAGAGCCTACGCGCACGCGTGGGCCTCCTCGAGGGCATGAAGTACGAGCAGGCGTTGGAGCTGTCGCGCAAGCTACCGGTCACCGACGGAGCACGCGATCTGCTGCGTGTCATCCAGAAGCTCGGCTACAAGACCGGCGTGATCAGCGGCGGCTTCACCTTCGCCGCCAACTCGCTCAAGGCGGAGCTCGGCGTCGACTACGCCTACGCCAACGAGCTGGAGATCAAAGACGGCGTGCTCACGGGGCGCGTCCTCGACCCGGTCGTCACGCCGCAACGCAAAGCCGATCTCCTCGACGCGATCGCCCAGCGGGAAGGCATCGCCCTCGAGCAGACGATCGCCGTCGGCGACGGTGCCAACGACCTCACCATGCTCGAGCGCGCCGGCCTCGGCATCGCCTTTCACGCCAAGGCCCGCCTCAAAGAAGCGGCCGACACATCGCTCAGCGCGGGCGGCCTCGACCGCATTCTCTACCTCCTCGGCCTGCACGAGCGCGAGGTCACCGAGATCCTCCGCGACCTCTAGAGCGCGGGCGACAGCGTGTGAACTTTCGTGTGCGGCCAGAGGGCACGAGACCGAGCTGCCGCGAGCTGCTACGCCTTTCGCGATGACTGCCCGCTTCGCCCTCGCCCTGCTCGCCGTCACCGCCTTCGCCGCCCCGGCCGCAGCCGACCAGCCGACCTCGGCCCCCGACACCAAGCCCCAAGTCGAGACCGAGACCGAGCTCGAGCCCGAGACCGAGCCCGAGCCCGAGACCGAGCCCGAGCTCGAGGCCGAGCCCGAGCCCGAGCCCGAGACCAACCCCCGGGTCGAGCCCGAACCCGAGCTCCAGTCTCCGATGGTCGTCACACTCGGACAGTGCACTTCCTCCGACGTGGCCGCCGCGGCCGAGAAGCGCAGCCGGGCCGTCATGCGCATCGAAGCCCCCGGCGCGACGGGCGTCGGCTTCGTCTTCCGCGACGCGCGCCACGTGGCCACCGCGCTTTCCATCGTCGACACCGGGCGTGGGGTGCGGGTGGTCTTCGACGACGGCCGTCGCGTGGCCGCCGAAGTCGTGGCCGCCGACGAAGCCCGCGACCTCGCCATCCTCGAGCTTGCGGTAGAAGCGCCAGTGCGCCCCATCGCCGTCGCCAGCCGCGCTGCCGAGCTGGGAGACCCGGTCCTGGCATTGGCCCTGTCCAACGACATGCGCTCGGTGGACCCTCGTGCCAAGCACCGCAAGATGCGTCGCCGTCGGTGGCGGCTCGGCAAACACCAGTCGGTGATCTCCCCGGGCGTCATCACGAGCGTCAACGGTGATCAGCTGCGCACCGGCGCCCTCACGGGCCGTCACCTGAGCTGGGGTGCACCGGTGCTCGACTGCAAAGGTGATCTGGTGGGCATGTCGGTCACGCCATTCACCGATGTGGTGATCGGCGCCAATGAGCTGAAGTCGCTGGGTGCCGAAAAGAGCGACGAGGAC
>JAUHZF010000345.1 GCA_030426145.1 Polyangia bacterium | reverse complement strand
TCGTCAGGACATCAAGTTCCAGCGGCGCGAACTCATCGAGCTCGAGGTGCGCAGCGACGTCACCCCGTACCAGGCGTGCCTCAACAAGGCGCGTACGGTGGCCGAGCGTGAGGAGTGCGAGCGCATCTTCAACCAAGAAGAGGGGCTCACCGTCACCGGCGCACTCGAGGTCGCGAGCTACAACGACACCGACCACGTCGACGTATTCACGCCTTCGATCGCGGTCAACGCGGTGCAGCCGACCGATGGCTGGAACGTGGGAGGAACGGTCGCGGTCGACGTCGTCAGCACCGCATCGGCCGACATCGTGACCACGGCCTCTCGTCGCTTCGACGATCGTCGCTTCGCTGCGTCGGCTGGCGGCGGCTACAAGATCGGTCCCGTCACCCCGAGCGTGAACGGCTCCTTCTCGATCGAGACGGACTACATCAGCCGCAGCGGTGGGGCCCTGGTGAGCATGGACGTCGCGGACAAGATGGCGACGCCCTACATCGGCTACACCTTCGGCTACGACACCATCGGGCGTCGCGGCACCGACTACGACGTCTTCAGTCAGGAGCTGTTCCGTCACACCATCAGCGCTGGCTCCTCGATCATCATCAACCCGGAGACGGTGGCCGTGGTCGCAGCCACGGTGCAGATCGAAGAAGGCGACCAGTCGAAGCCCTACCGCCACGTGGCGATGTTCTCGCCGGGACTCGCCGACGACATGCCGCGCGCCGCCTCGCCAGAGCTGGTCGCGCGGGCGCGCCTCGACGTGGTGCCCCTCGAACGGTTGCCGCTCTCACGACAGCGCTACGCGTTGACCTTCCGTATGGCGCACCGCTTCGACAACGCCACCATCCGCGGCTCTCAGCGGGTCTACGTCGACAGCTGGGGGCAGTGGGGTAGCTCGACCGATGCCCGCTTCTTCTACGACATCTACGCGCCCGATGGAGAAGGGGAGGAAGCCTACCCGCAGCTCACGCTCGGGCCGCACGCGCGCTTCCACATTCAGGGCGCCGCGAGTTTCTGGAAGCGCACCTACGTCGCGCAGCCGCTGCTCCAGGGTTTCCAGATCCCAGAGTTTCGCACCGCCGACCGCGAGCTCGGTCCGCTGTTCGGGGTCACCGCCGGCGTTGGTCTTCGCGCTGCGCTCAACGACATCATCGGGCTCTCTTTCCAGGCCGAAGGGCTCTACATCCAGTACCTCGATCACCTCTACATCTTCGAGAAGTACGGTCTCTTCACGGCCTCTACCTTGGAGGTGAAGTGGTGAGAGGCAAGTTCGTCTCCCGGACCACGTGGTTGGCGCTCGCTGGCCTCGTGATGGCCGCGGGCTGGCCGGCCTGCGACTACGACCCGGTCATCCAAGAAGCGATCGAGGATCTTCCCCCAGAAGACCCCGACGGCCCCAGCGAGTTCCATCGGGCGGGCCAGTCATGCGTCGACTGCCACAGCGCCTACTACGGGGCCGACCCTGACCTGGCCATCGGCGGCACGGTCTACGAGCAGCAGAGCAACGGCAGCCTCGATCCCGTGGAAGGTGTTTTCGTCACCATCTTCGACTCAGCCGGGGCCTCGCAGAAGGCGTGCACCAACAGCGCCGGCAACTTCTTCGTACGACTCGAGGACTGGGAGGACGCCAAGTTCCCGCTCGCGGTCCAGGTGGGCAACCGCTACATGCGCTCCCTCATCGGCCGCGACCGGTCTTGCGCGGGCTGCCATGAGCTGGCGACGCAGACCAAGGTGAACATCGACCCCACGGTCGACCCAAGCACGGGGCAGAGCCGCACTTCGGCCGGGGCCATCCTGGTGGAGAGGTCCACCATCCCGATCGAAGAGCAGTGCGGTCTCAATCCGGCGAGCGCGAGCTCTTCCACCACCACGAGCACCGGCTCCGGCATGGGCGGTTCGGGGGGCATGATGGGCAGCGGCGGCAGCGGAGGTGGCTCGTGAAGAAGCTGGCGTGTTTGGGGCTGATCCTCGGCGCTGGCTTCGTGTCCGGCGGATGCATCGACGAGCCCGAGCGGCGCATCGACTTCGCCTGCGCCGACCGCGAGGTCTTCGTGAACTTCGTCTCGCCCATGATGGAGCGCCGCTGCGGCACGCTCGATTGTCACGGCCACGACCAGCGGCCGATGCGGCTCTTCGGCGAGCTCGGGCTGCGACACCCCCAGGAGCTCAACCAGACAGGGGGGGACAGCACCACCGCGCGCGAGCTCGACGCGAACTACCGCTCGGTGTGTAGCATCGAGCCGGAAAAGACCACCAACGTCGCTCTCGATCCGGGCGGCCAGTCGGTGAACAAGCTCTACCTCGTGCGCAAGGCGCGCGGACAGGAGCGGCACAAGGGCGGCAAAGTCTTCGATCCCTTCGACGATGCGGATCGGTGTGTGGTCGGCTGGCTCCGGTCCGACAACCCGCGGGCCATTCGCGAGGCCTGCCAGGCCGCCCTGAACAAGCTCCCCGACACGGTCGAGCTCCCCGAAGCCCCCGCTCCCTGATGCACCTCGGCAGATCCTCTTACCTCGGGGGGGGTAGAACCGTCAGCGCGGCGGCTTCAGCAGTGAAGCGCCATGCGGTTGGCGTGCCATCCCTTGTTCCGTCGTGTAGAGTTCAGTCGTAGATGCACCCTGGGGACATCATTGCAGGCAAGTATCGCGTCGCCAACGTTCTGGGACGCGGCCGTGGCTTGCTGCTCGAGGCACGGCATACCGAGTTCGACCAGCGGGTCGTGATCCGGCTGCTGTCGCCCCACATGTGCGACGAGAAGCAGCTGGAGCAGTTCCGCCGCGAAGCGCGAACCCTGAGCAAGCTCGAGTCAGAGCACGTCGCCCGCATCATCGACGTGGGCACCCACTCGGACGGATCGTTCTTCTTCGTTCGCCAGTACCTCGATGGCATCGACATCGGCACCCACATCCGCAGCCAGGGCGCGCTGCGGCTCGAAGAAGCCGTCCTCTACATCCTGCAGGCCGCCGAGGCGGTGCAGGAGACGCACAGCCACAACATCGTGCTGCGTGAGCTCCAGCCCTCGCACCTGTTCCTCACCCGTCGCCGGGGTGGTGCCCCGCTCGTCAAGATCACCGACTTCGGTACCGCCAAGGTCCTCAAGGATCCGGCGGCGCAGGTCGTCGACGGGGAGATGACGGCTACCGTGATGTTCGGGATGTCGCAGTACTCCTCGCCGGAGTTGGTGCGCAAAGCCAAGGACATCGATTCTCGCACCGACGTGTGGTCGCTCGGCTGCATCCTCTACGAGATGCTCACCGCCATGACGCCCTTCCAGGGCGAGATGGCGGAGCTGATGCTGAAGATCACGCGTGAGGAGCCCATTCCGCTCAGCAACCTCCGCCCTGATCTGCCGCAGGAGATCGACCAGATCATGGGCTGGGCTCTCGCCAAGGACCGCAACGCGCGCTTCTCGAGCGTCTACGCCTTTGCCCACGCCCTCAAGCCCTACGCCAGCCCTGAAGGGCAGGTTCTCATCGACCAGATCGGTCGCCTGGCCCACGCCAAGAACGACGACCAGAGCAGCGGTCAGATCTCGCCCACGTCGCCGCTGGCCAAGCGTCGAGGCATGCCCGACGACGAGGATCGAACCGTCATCCGCCAGGTTCCTGGCTACCCCGGACCTGCCGGTGCTGGAGAGCACGACTTCGAGCGCACGCAGTTCATGGGCAACGGCCCCGGCTCCGTGCCGCCGCCGCCGGGAAGTGTGCCCGGCAGCCAACCCGGGCGAGGTTCGGTGCCACCGCCTGCGATGGGCAGCCACCCCGGGTCTGTGCCACCGCCTTCGATGGGCAGCCACCCGGGCTCGGTGCCGCCCCCGGCCATAGGAAGTCACCCTGCCGCCGCTGCCGTCCCCGCGCAGCGCGCACCGCAAGGGAGCTGGGTCGAAGCCGATCCCGCGGCACCGTCTGGGGTCGCAGCGGCGAGTCAGCCCTACGGCGCGGCGCCCAAGAAGAAGAACCGCGGGCTCGTGATCGCCCTCGGCGCGGCGCTCGTATTGCTGCCCGTGGCCGTCGTGGCGGGCATCCTGGCCATGCGCAGCGGTGGCGATGAGGTCGCCCAGGCCGACACCTCCTCCGAGACCCAAGGTGAGCCCGCTCCTCCGCTCAACGAAGACGCGGGGGACGAGAAGCCTACGGCCACCGACGACGGTGCCGACACCAGCAGCGAGGGTGGCGACAAGGCCACCGACGCTGGCGATGAGGACGGCGGCGACGAAGACGGCGGCGAAGAGGACGGCGGTGACGACGGCACCGACGAGAACGGCGGAGATGAGCCCGAGCCCAAGACGGCCGAGGCCCCGACGCCGACCCCGACCCCGAAGTCGCTCGCGCCACAGCCCCCCACGGCGCCCAAGCCGGTTACGCAGCCGGTCACTTCGACCAAGAAGAAGAAGAAGAAGAAGACCACCAAGAAGAAGCCGCCTCCCGCTCCGGAGAGCGGTGGAACGGGCACCCTCGTGGCCATCGCGATCGGCGGCAGCTGCTCGTTCGCCGTCGATGGTGCGCCTCGTGGCACCAAGAGCAGCATCCGCATCAAGGTGCCGGTTGGGCGTCACACCGTGAGCTGCACCCCACCCAAGGGGGCCACCCGTACCCAGAGCGTCAACGTGAAGTCCGGCAAGCCGGGCATCGCGTCCTTCCGCCTCAACTGAGCTCACGACGACGGCGTGTCGTCCCAGATGGGGCGGAGCGATCTCTGACCGGCCACGGCCTGGATGCTCGTCGATCCACGCGTGCCTCCGTGTCGCAGGGGGCAGGGGCAAAGCTCGAACGCTGTGGAATCGAGCAGTTACGGTGGGCTCTTTTCTGTCCCGAGGACGACTTTTGTTGAGACGATCGTCTGCGCCGGCCCACTGATCATGCAGAGGGAATCCCACGTCGTTGTCCCACATCGTTTCCCGATGGAGGCGAATCGGGGCCATGGGGAGCGTCCACACCCACATGATTCTGGTCTGAGGGTGGGTTCGAGATGGACGAAACGCGTTTTCTGGTATCGTCGTCAACCTGGGGATCTCTCAGGTTTTTTCGGAGCATGGTGATGAGGAAGCAAGTCGTAGCTTGGTTGGGTCTGGCAGGTCTGGTTGGTGCTGGGCTGTCGCTTGGTGGTGGATGCAGCGGGTCCGACGAGGTCGACCCCAACGGTCAGGGCACCTGCGGCAACGGCATCCCCGAAGCTGGCGAGCAATGCGACGACGGCAACACCAACGACAGCGACGGCTGCAGCAACGCCTGCCAGCTGACCAGCTGCGGTGACGGCATCGTGCAGTCCGGCGAGGACTGCGACGACGGCAACAGCGTCAACGACGACGGCTGTGACAACAACTGCCGCGGCGGGTCCGGCAACTGCAACAACGACGGCAACGTCGACGACGGCGAGCAGTGCGACGACGGCAACATGGTCGACAACGACGACTGCACCAACAGCTGCACGACCCCGCGCTGTGGTGACGGTATCGTGCAATCCGGCGAGGACTGCGACGACGGCAACCAGGCCGAGTTCGACATGTGCCCGCCCGACTGCATGGATCCGAACGGCATGGGCGGCGACTGCGGCGGCCAGCTCATCTATGCGGGCTACGTCACCAACGACACGAACCCCACGATGATGGGTTCTGGCGTCTCGTCTGTCTGGGCGTACGCGGGTCTCGTGGGTATCGCGGCCGGCAACGAAATGTGCGCAGCCATCGGCGCCGACCACGTTTGCACGTACAAAGAGGTCGTGGACGCAGACCAGAATGGTGAGCTTATGGGCGGAGCCAATGCCCTGCCCGATGGGCAAACCTTCTGGGTGCATCGCGTCACGGAGTCGGTTCCCCGTGTCAACGGTGGCGGCATGTCGCCTCCGGGCGCAGGTGGTCGGTGCAACGAGTGGACCTACCCGACCGGCCACATCGCCAAGGGCGAGTATGCGAAGATGGGCAACTACCCCAACGACAACGGCACCAACGGGGGCCAGGTCATCAACAGCGTCACCTACTACTTCGACGACGACACCGTCTTTACCGGTGACATCAACGATCCCCACGTCGGGACCGGTCCTGGCGAGGGTGGACCATGCGCTGCTGATAGCAACGGTCCGGGTCGGGCGATCCTCTGTTGCTACGCGGCTTGCGAGTGAGATGACACCGGACCGGCGACGGTCCTGGGAATGGCTGGCTGCCTGTGCCCTCTTGGGGACATCGGCGGCCAGTTGTACTTTGTCCCCTCAAGAGGCGGCGGTGCGATGTCACCCCTGGAGTCATTCGGGTGAGTGCGGTGCGGGCTCTGAGTGGGACTCAGCCGAGGTTCGGCTGCCTGGTGAGGGATACATCGAGCTTGCCGTCGCGGTTGAACCAGCTCCGCTGCAACCCCAGTTCGCGGTCGCCGGAGTCAGAGCTGCGAGCACGCTCACTGCAGACATCGTCGTTGGGACCTGGCAAACGGGCGACGAGCAAGACCTCTGGAGTCCGAGTGCCGGAATCTCCGGTTTTCACGAACAACCATCCGCAAGATTTTCGCCGGATGGGACGCTGCTCCTTGCGCATCATACGTCCACGCAGGCGGAAAAAGGAGGCCAGGTGTACGGCTCGTTCGTGACTTCCAAGGGCAGCCATATCGTGCCCCGCTTGCTCTCACAACCACCTAACGCGGCGACCACGACAATTGCAACATCAGATGACGGTGGCGCCACCCTGGTTTGGGCACAGACGCTTGATGACGGCCGGATCGGCGTTTCGGTGGCAGAGCGTAGCTACGGTGAGCTGGCTTGGTCCGTCCCACCCAGCGGCACGTCCATCGTGTCCATCCCCGTACTCTTCGCGAACGACCCGAGAGTGGTGCGCAACGGGGCAGGGGATACCCTTGTGAGCTGGTACCAATCCACGGGTGACACCCCGCTGCGCGTCTATGCGAGCCTCCGTCCGGCGGGCCAGGCCTCATTCGCCACGCCGAGCCCAGAAGAAACGCTCTCTCCGTCCTACCTGGGCGCAGAAGGCCTCGATGGTCTATTCCTAGGGGACGCCCGGCCAGCCATCAGTGAGCGCGGTGAAGCAGTCGTGTTCTGGACGCAGCCGGACGGTCATGGGGCGAGTGCCTTGTACTTCGCGGACACGAACGTGGGTGGTGACGGCTGGCGTCGTCCTGCTTCCGACGTCGATGCGTTCACGAGCGACGGTGGCGTGGCGTCGGACCCCGTGGTGGCCTTCGGCCAGGAAGGCCACCTCTTCGTGGCTTGGCGCCGGACGCTCCCAGCGTCGCAGCGCATTGAATTGGCTGCACGGAACCCGAATGGAGTCTGGGTGTTGGACGGCAGATCCCCCCACGTTTTGGCAGAGGCGCCCACGCTTGGTCCGCCGGCCATGGTCGTCGTTGACGGCCGCGCACTGCTCACGTGGCAGGTCGCTCACAAGGTGGTGCGAACCGCCTTCATCGACCCCTCAGCCATATCGCAACTCGATGTCCAAGACCTAAGCCGCCCATCGGGCGGCGGTATCGTCGGCGACCCCGTGGTTGCCGCCAATCTCAGCGGTCATGCGCTGGTCGCCTGGGTCGAGGATGGCCACGTCGAAGCCAAGCGTTGGTCTCCGGCGCGGTAGTCGTATGATCTAAGGTCTGCTGCGGATTACAGACAGCTGGGCGGTTGAGCCATTTCCGATCGCGCTAGCAACAATGATGTCCGGGGCACCGTCTATGTTGACATCTGCGACCTCGAGAGCGAGCGGAAGTGCGGCGATTTCCAGAGGAGAGGACGGAGCGCTGACAAAGCTTCCTGAGCCATCGTTGAGGAGCAGGGAAACCGTACTCTTGCCGGCAATGCTCTCGTAATTGGCGACGATGATATCGAGGTCGTCATCATCATCGAGGTCCGCGAGCCGAATAAGCACGGGCTGACCTCCAACTGGGATGTCGACCGGCTTCTTCGACAACGAGACGCCAGATGCCGAGTTGTTGAGGTAGACGCTGACGCTGTTGCCCGCTCCGTTGCTGACGACGATGTCGTCATCGCCATCCCCGTCGATGTCTCCGGCGGCCGTGTCGGTTGGGTTCGCACCCGTCGAGAGGGCCTGCGTTGGAATTCCAGGAAAGGATGGTGTTCCGTTTGAGACGGAGGTTCGATACACCTCGAGTGCGTTGGCACTAACATCGACCATGATCAAGTCGGCGTCGTTGTCGTCGCTTATTGGGGCCAAGGTAAGTCCAGCCTTGGGTCCCCCTTGCAGGGTGCGCTCAAGGGCCGTGCTATTGCTGCCGCGATAGAAGATGCGGTCGCTGTGGAGAATGATGATCTCGTCCACAGATGAACTGGAGACAACATCGCCGACCTCCACTTCGGGGCGACCGGCCATGCCTGGGTGATAGAGCGGGTATTCGTATGTGATCTGGCAACCATTCCCGATGCGATTTGTGTCGGTGTACCCGCCACCTGAGTACCCGACGATCAACTCTGGCCCCTGAATGGAACTCGATGTTTCTCCGATGGCCAACGTTACGGGAGGATCAACAACACTGCGTGTCGCGCTCAGCGGGAACGTCCCCGAGCCGCTGTTCTCCATGACGATGAGGTTTGACGATCCGTCTTGGGCGACAATGATGTCGAGCCTGTCGTCGCCACTGCAATCATGGAGGAGGATGTCGTACGGCTCGCTTCCTCCGATGTCGAAGAAGAGTGGGGCCTCCGTGAAGCAGAGCTCCCCGGCGTCGACGAGGTTGTTCCCGCATGTATCAGGGATGGCGCCTCCCGCTCCACCTTGAGAAGTGGTTGCGCCGCCCTGGGACATCGTCGTTGCTCCTCCCTGCGACGAAGTGTCGTCACCGCCCTGACCGCTGCTGCCGACGGGGCAGGTTTTGGTAACGGTGCAGTCGTTGTTGGTGCATGCGCTGAGCTGAGGGAGAGCGGCAGCAGCGAGGGTAGCGGTGGCGAAGAGGATGGTGCGCATGGGGTTGCTCCTGGTGTGAGGATACACGTCTAGGGCGACTCGAGCGTTGGGGGAGCTCGAGCCCGGGGGAAGACTCCAGAATGGGTACGACCTCAGAACCGGCCGGTGAGGGCCATGCCGGTGTAGTTGGGCGACACGATGGGGGCCCATTCGACGTCCTGCAGGAGGGCGTCCTCGCTCGCCTCGCTGCTGCCACGCGGCCAGACCGCGTAGAGGATGGTCGCGACGCTGATCACGCCCCCGCCGATGAGGAGCCCGATGCCCGCGGTCTGGAAGGTCGTCTCCTGGTCCGAGAGATCTGCGATTTGGGTGCAGGTGGGGTTGTCGGGATTGTTGGCGCACTCGCCGTCGCTCAGCGGCGCGCTCAGGTCCTCGCGCTCGCTGGCCTTTTGGCCGGAGATCACGAACATGCCGATGCCTGCGCCAAGGGCGCCCGCGCCGAGCACGGCTCCGGTGATCACGATGGGGATGCTCGGCCCTTCGGGTTCGACCCTCCTGCCGTCGTCGTCATCGTCGTCGTCACCTACCACCACTTCGGGGAGGAGCTTGAGCGCGACCGTCTCTTCGAGACCAGGCTTGCTGACCACGTCGTACTTGGCCGACTTGTAGCCGTCCTTGGTGACCTGGATGACGTGCTGACCCGGCGTGAGGACCACGGGGAAGGCGGCGGGGGTCGTGATCTCGGCGCCCTCGTAGGCCAGCGCCTCGCCGTCCACGAGGATCTTCGCGCCCTGAAGCGGGGCGTCGTTTTCATCGACCACCTTGAGGTTGACCGCGCCTACGTGGGCGAGGGCTTCCTTCTTTTTGCCTTCGATGACGGGCCGGTACTTGTCCACGGCCGAGGGAGGCAGGTTGTCGTTGGCCCAGTGGAGGTAGGCATAGGCCTCGCGCCACCGCTCGAGGCGCAGGGAGACGTTGCCGAGGTTGCCCGCGATCTCGTAGTTCTTCTTGAGTCGCCACCCCTCGAGGTAGGCCTTCTGCGAAGCTTCGAAGTCCTCATTCTTGAACATGGCCTTGCCCTCGCGGAAGCAGGCCGGGTAGTCGCGCAGCTCGAAGCAGGCCTTGTGGTCTGCGGCCGAATTGGTGCTACCTCCCTCGTCGTCCTGAGCGAGGGCAGGGGTGCTCCAGAGCAAGGCGCCCGAGAGGGCCAACGAAGCGATACGGAAGCCGAACCGATGCATCCCGGCGACTATATCGCCGGAATCGCCCGTGGAGTATCCCCCGGGACA
>JAUHZF010000344.1 GCA_030426145.1 Polyangia bacterium | reverse complement strand
GGTGGGGCGCCCCATCATCGGATTGAACTCGGTGGTCCAGACCGCGCGCGATGCGGGCTACCGCTACGGCTTCACCAACGGCATGGGCTGCAGTCCGCTCGTCGGTCTAGAGCCGTTCGACATCGGCCGCCACGCCATGGACACCGAGATGCCGATGTCATTGTTTCGCGGCATGCTGGCGCTCCCCGAGCTGCTGCAGGAGACGTGATGCCCGAAGTACGCACCGTCTCCACCGCCACGGACCTCGAAGCGCTGGTGCCGCCCTGGCGCGATGCCCTGAGCCGCGCCAGCAGTGATGCGCCCACCGCATCGCCGTCCTGGCTCGGTCCCGCCTGCGACGCTGCCCTCCGTGAGGGAGCCTTGCGCATCATCACCATGAGCGACGAGGGTGAGCTGGTCGGGGTGCTGCCGATGCACCTGGCGCCGCAGCGCCACGGCCCATTGCGCCGCAACCTCATGCGCCCCCTCCATGCCGGCCCCGACGGAGGGCGCCGCCGCGGCAGCATGCTGGTGGTTGGCGGCTACGAGCAGCAGTTCGTGCGCGCGGTCGTCGCGTTGCTCGACGGTGAGCTGCAGGGCTGGGATCGCCTCGAGCTGAGCGGGATGGTGACCGACGGGGCCCTGCCGTCCTTGTGGCTGGCCAACGCACGTGAGCTCGGTGTGGCCGAGCTGAGCATGGAAGGCCACGAGCAGCGCCGCGATCTCGAGGCCGAGCTTCCCCCGCGGCCGTCAGGTTGGGAGGAGGCTGATGATGCACTGCGCCGTGCCGACGATGCCGCCGCGGCATCCCCCTTGCTCGACATGCTGGATGACGGCGTGCGTTCCGCGGCCTTGGCTGCGCTCGATGATGGGGCGACGCTATGGGGGTTGTACGTGGGCGAGCGACGGGTCGCAGCCGCCCTGACATTGGCCGGCCATGGCGCACGCTACGCCGTCTCCACAGCGGTGGTGAATTCGGCCCCCCCGGCGGCAGAAGAAGCACTGCACGTGATGCTGATGGAGCGTGCTCGTGACGATGGCGCAACCCGCTACGCGGCGTGGTGCCCCGTGCCCAGCGGTCTGCTCGACGACCAGTGCGCGATTCGCAGCCTCACCGTCGAGCGCCGGAACGCCCTCAACACCCGCAACCGCCTGTGGAACCGACTCCAGGCGGGCGTCTCCGGCCTGCGTCGACGTTGAAGGGGTTCCCACCTCGACTCGCCCGGGAGGGGCGAGGACGCGTCGAGCTCCGTACCCCCCTTTCGGGGGGGGGGGCGGTCGGGATTGTTTGTAGCCCCCAGCCCACGGTTGTATCCCGCGCCCACGTGGACCACGGACTTCGCATCACGCACGTGCTCACGTCGCTGCACGTCGGCGGCGCCGAGCGGATGGCGCTGTTGCTCGCCAGCGCCCAACGTGACCTGGGGCACCGGGTCGACGTGGTCTCCCTGGAGGCGCCTCCGGACGGAGCGCTGGCCGACGAGTTCGAACAGGCGAGCCTACCGGTGCGGGGGATCGCGAAGCGGCCCAGCGGCTACGATCTCACGCTCGGGCCGCGGCTCGCGCTTCACTTTGCTCGAACGAGACCCGATGTCGTGCACACCCACAACGAGTTGCCGCTCGTCTACGCCGCCCCGCCCGCCCGAGCCAACGGTGCGCGCGTCTTGCACACCGAACACGGCAGCCATCCCGCGTCTGGGCGTGGCCTGTGGCTGCGCCGCGCGAGCGCGTTGACCACGTCGTGCTTCGTGGCCGTTTCGGAGGCCACCGCCACGTTCGTTCGCGAGCGGCGCTACGTGTCCAGTCGCAAGCTCCGGGTCATCCAAAACGCGACCGACCTCACCCGCTTCAAGCGCGTCGACGAGGTCCGCGAAGAGACACGCCGCGCGTGGGGGGCCGGGGCGAACACGTGGGTCATCGGCACCGTGGGTCGAATGGCGGAGGTCAAGAACCACGCGCTGCTCATCCGGGCCGCGGCCCCGATGCTCACGGGAGATGCGATGCTGGTCATCGCCGGTGACGGCCCTCTGCGCGACGCGAGCGAGGAGCTCGCGCGAGAGCTCGGGGTCGCGTCGAAGGTGCGGTTCCTGGGCCTTGTGTCCGATGTGCCGAGTGTGCTCTCGGGGTTGGACGTCTTCGCCCTGTCCTCGACGTCCGAGGGGCTACCGATGGTTCTCGCCGAGGCGATGGGCGCATCGTTGCCCGTCGTGGCCACCGCCGTGGGGGGTGTGCCCCGCGTCGTCGACGAGGGCGACACGGGGTTCCTCGTTCCGTCGAATGACGAGCAGGCGCTGCGCGATCGGCTCGACGAGCTCCGGGCCGACCCAAGCCTTGCACGTAGGCTCGGCGAACGAGGCGAGCGTACCGCCGCGGCGCGGTACGCCCTCGATCGGATGGCACGGGACTACCTCGAGGCCTACGGCTGAAATGCGGGCCGTCGTCATCACCACCATCTTCCCCAACGCCGTGCAACCCACGGCGGGAACCTACAACCGGCAGCAACTCGGTGCGCTCGGAGAGATGTGCGAGCTCGAAGGGGTAGCGCCGATCCCGTGGTTCCCCGGGAGCGAGAGGTGGATGCGGGCCGAGCTGGCCGACATCCCGCGTCGCGAGGTCATCGCTGGGCTCGAGGTAGAGCACCCGCGTACGCTCTACATCCCCAAGATCGGCCGCATGTTGTACGGGCCGCTCATGACGGGCTCACTCATCCCCTCCATGGCCCGTTTTCGCGGCCGCGTCGACGTCGTCCTCGGGTGCTTCGCTTACCCCGATGGCTGGGCCTCGATCGCGCTGGCGAAGTGGCTCGGCGTGCCCTGCGTGGTCAAGCTCCACGGATCGGACGTCAACGTCCTGGGGCAGATGCGGGGGCCGCGGATCATGCTGAAGTCGATGCTGCCGCGCGCGGAGCGGGTGGTCGCGGTCAGTCGAGCCCTGGCGGATGGGGCCCACGAGCTCGGCGTGCCTCGGGATCGCATCGACGTGGTCCACAACGGCGTCGACCGCAAGGTCTTCCGACCGCGCGACCGTGCAGCCGCGCGTCGTGCCTTGGGGTTGCGTGAAGCACGACCCCTCATCGCCTACATCGGCAATCTTCGGCAGCCGAAGGGCGTGCTCGACCTCTTGCGGGCCTTCGGCAAGGTGTCGTCCGAGGTTCCCCAGGCAGCGCTCGTGGTGGTGGGGGATGGACCGGCCAAAGCTGAGTGCGAGAAGCTCGCGCGGCCGTACGGCGATCGGGTCAAATTGGTGGGAGCCCGGCCCCACACCGAGATCGCCCAGTGGATGGCGGCATGCGACATCCTCTGCCTGCCCAGCTACGCCGAAGGCACGCCCAACGTCGTGATCGAGGCATTGGCCAGCGGCCGACGCGTCGTCGCGAGCGACGTCGGTGGCATTCCCGACATCCTCACCTCCCCTGCCTTCGGCACGATGGTTCCACCGCGAAACCTCGACGCCCTCGCGCGTGCACTCGTGCACGGCTTGCGCGAGGACTACGACCCCCATGCGGTCAGCGCAGAAGGGCCGTTCGGGGACTGGAACGACAGCGCGGCCAGTCTCCATGCGGTGCTCGAACGTGCGATCAGCGACTTCAGGCAAAGAGGGCGCCGCCCGCGAGGGTGAGCACGCCAGGGCTCGGCACGGCGCAGGCGCGGTCGGGATGAGCCCGGACGTGCAGCACCCGTGGTAGGTAGGGAGCATGAGTCGACGCCTGCGAGCCCTCGTGGTCGCCTACGCATTCCCGCCCGTGGGCGGCGCTGGCGTACAACGTGCGGTCAAGCTGGTGAAGTACCTGCCGGAGCACGGGGTCGATGCCGAGGTCCTCACGGTGGAGAACCCCTCGGTGCCGGTGGTCGACAGCACCTTCGCCGGCGACCTCGAGGGCGTCGTGATTCATCGCGCGCGCTCGCTGGAGCCGAGCTACGAGGTGAAGAAGGCGGGCCTGAAGGGGGCGCCCCAAGAGGGAGCGCCGAGTTTGAGGCGCAACCTGCTTCGAAGCGCGGTGGGTCTAGCGCGCGAGCTTCTCGTGCCAGACCCCCAAGTGCTCTGGTTGCCCAGCGCGGCCCGTCGCCTTCGACAGATCGCCCCCCGCTTCGACGCGGTCGTCATCACCGCGCCCCCGTTCTCACAGTTTCTGTTGGGCCCGCTGGCCTTGACGGGCCGCGCGCCGGTGGTCTTGGACTACCGCGATGAGTGGGCCACCCTCCGGGCGAGCTACGAAAACCTCCAGGGTCCCCTCAACCAAGTCGTCAGCCCTGCCCTCGAGCGGCGTTGCTTGCGCCAAGCGAGGGCCGTCGTGGCCGCGACGCCTGCGTTTCGAGACAACCTCCTCGCGGGGTTCCCTTTCCTCGACCCCGATCGCGTTCACGCGATCAGCAACGGCTACGACAGCACCGACTTCGAGGACGACCTGCCGGCGCCGAGCGGCGACCGACTGCGCCTCACCTATGCGGGTACCGTCTATCACCTCACCAGCCCCCGCGGCTTCCTCGAGGCGGTTCGCCGGGTGCACCAGCGCGAGCCCGACCTGGCCAAGCGTCTCGACGTGAAGTTCATCGGGCGCGTGGTGCCCGGCGAGCAGAAGGCATTCGACGGGTTGGAGGCCTTGGGGGTCTCCCGCCACGACTACGTACCCCACGGGGAACTGATGGCGCACCTCACCTCGAGCCACGTCGTCATGGTGATTCAGGGAGACGTGCCGGGCACCGAGCACATCTACCCCGGCAAGCTCTTCGAGTTGATGAAGGTGGGGCGACCCGTCTTGGCCCTGTCACGAGAGGGCGCGTTGACGGAGCTCGTGCGTCGCCACCGGTTGGGAGACTGCTTCGGCCCGATGGATGTGGATGCGATCGCCACCTACATCATCGACCGGCTGAAGCAGCTCCGCGACCACGGGCAGATCGAAGCGCCAGACGTCGACACCGAAGGCATCGCCAAGTATCACCGACGCGCGCTCGCGGGGCGGTGGGCAGAGGTGCTCCGCCAAGCCGCGTCCTAGTGTACGACCTGTCCGCTGAAGGTGATGGCGGCCTGGTCGAGCCAGCGGATGTTCAAGCCAACGTCGGGGCCACCATCGAGAGCTTCGACCTTGACGGCCGCCAGACGCGACCCCAAGTTAAGAGGCTCCCCGGTTTCCCGGGGGCTTTGACAACCGAGGAACGCATGCGTTCTTCACATCAGGGGCCGATCGGCTTCGACGTGGGGTGGAACGTTTGTCTGCGTGTCGGCGGTGCCAGTCCGCCTTACTAACCTGGACGTATTAGTTGCGAACGATAACGCAGTTGCTCTCGCTGCTTGATCAGTGAGCATCCGACGGGAAGGTCGTCCTAGTACCCCGAGGGTGTCGACCACAGGACTAGGTGTCGCAAGAGGCCTCAGGTAGCGCCACCGAAAGCACTAGAGGATAGGTCGTAGACCGAATTCTACGAGCCCCGTCGCAAGGGTCAGCGCGACTACGCACGTGAATGAAGGCAAGCTGGAAGTCTCGCGGACGCGGGTTCGATTCCCGCCGGCTCCACTATTGCCCTGCTGAAGCAGGGCCTGGCGTTGCTCATCGGTTGACTGCGCGCTTCGCGCTCGTCTCCCTTCCTGGACTCCGTGCAGCAAGCTGCACTCCGTCCACTCCGGGTCGCCGCTCCGTCCAGCAAGCTGGACTCCGATGCGGCGGAGTAGTGTACTCCTGGACACGACCATGACCGCTGCGCCCCAAGGGGCCGACGAGCTGGCGTCGCGGCTGCAGAGCCTGCATCCGTGGCTGCGCGACGACTTGGAGGCCACTCGCTCGACCTCCTATACCGACTCCTGGCTGCTCGAAGCACCTCCACGAGAGGTGTGGCCTCTCATCTCCGACACCTCGCGCCTCAACCGCGCCCTTCGGGTCCCCCGGGCCACCTTCGAGGAAGTCGGGGGTCGACGGCGCGGCTCATCGCGTTACTTCCGCTGGGCCCTGCACTGGGACGAGCCTCCCTGGGATTGGGTCGCGGAGCAGGTGCTGGTGTGCCGGAAGTCGTTCCGCAAGGGACCGGTCCAGGCCGTCGCGGCAATCCTGGTCCTGGAGCCCATCGAGGGTGAGCGCACGCGGCTGACGGTTTGGTACGGCTGGATACCCAAGGGGTTGGCGGGGCAATTCGCAGTGCCGCGGATCACCGCCTACCTGCGCAACTCCTACGAGGCGCTGTTGCCGCAGGTGGAGGAGTGGATTCGCGACCACCGCGAGCCGTCCACATGGCCCCTCCTTCGACGTCCGGCTGGCGTCTCAGGCGCACGACGTCGCCGGGTCGACGACGCGGCCCGCGTCTTGACCCGCAAGGGGTACGACGAAGAGGTCGTGCACGACGTGCTGGAGCACCTCGTGCGGGGCGACCCGATGGACCTCGATCGCATTCGCCCCTTCGCCATCGCAGACACCCTCGGGCTCGACCGTCACGAGACCCTCGCCGTTGCGCTCCGGTTGACCGGTGAGGGTTTGTTGCGGGTGCGCTGGGACGTGGTGTGTCCACACTGTCGAGGTGCCCGCGCGTCCCTCAGCCGCCTCGACGAGCTGCAGCCGGAAGCGAGCTGCGAAGCCTGCGACGTGGTGTTTCAAACGACCTCCGAACGGCTGGAGCTGACGTTTCGCTGCCACGACCGGCTGAGGCACGTCGAGCCGCGTGTGTACTGCGCCGCGGAAGCGGCCCTGAAGCCCCACGTCCGCGTGCAGCTCGACATGCGAGAGAACGTCCCCGTCGTGCTCACGCTCGAGCCCGGTCGCTACCTCGTACGGACCGCGGACTTCGCCGTACAAACGCCCCTCCGCATCGACGAGGACGGCGCCTCGTCCGGGCGCGCCGACGAAGGCGAGCTGCATCTCGCCCCTGGCGCCACCCTGGTGCTTCCCGACCAGGGGGGCCGCTGGCTCGTCGAGGCGCTGTGGAACGACCGCCTCGCCGTGCGCCCGACCGACGTCTTGTCGATGTCCGAATATCGGGAGGTGATGGGCGACGAACGGCTCGGGACCGACATGGCGCTGGAGATGGGAGACCAAGCCGTGCTCTTCACCGACGTCGTCGCTTCGACAGAGCTCTATCGAAAGCTCGGAGACATGGCTGCCTTCCACGCCGTGCGAGCCCACTTCTCGGTCGTGTTCGGCCTCGTGCAGGCGGAGGGCGGGGCCGTGATCAAGACGATCGGCGATGCCGTGATGGCCGCCTTCACGACCCCCGAGGCTGCGGCGCGCGCCGCGGCGCAGCTGGCTCGAGCCGACTTCGGGGACCTTCAGGTCCGGGTTTCGCTGCACTCGGGACGGTGCATCGCGGTCGCGATGGACACCGGCGTGGACTACTTTGGGTCCGTGGTCAACGAGGCGGCGAAGCTGCAACAGGCCGCCGGTCCAGGAGAGGTCGCGATCTCGGAAACGATGGCCGCCGAGCTCGGCATCGATGGGGCAAAGACGCCGTACAGCCTGGGCGGAGAGCAGCGCGTGGCGGTGGTTTGGGTGCCCGGAGGCGTCGACGGCCGGGGGGATCAGATCTAGTCTGGAGGCAGCGTGAGCACCATTGCGGCAGGCCCCTCCCGGCCCCTTCGACCGGCGCTGCTCGGCCGGACCTTCCTCCACCCACTGTTCGACTATCTCGTCATCGGTGGCGGGCTGAGCCTCGTCGCCGTGGCCATCGTGTTGTCCCTGCCGGCCGAAGAGCGAGGCGTCATGCCTCAGCAGCTGGTCTACGCCATCCTGATCAGCAACAGCGCCCACTTCGCCTCGTCGACGGTGAGGCTCTACACCAAGCCGAACGCGCAACGCGATCTGCCCTTCGCCACCCTGGGCTTGCCGCTCATTCTCTTTGCCACCCTGGGTCTGGCCATGGCCTATCCGGGAGCGCTGGGGCCCCACGTGAATGCGCTGTACCTCACGTGGTCGCCCTATCACTACGCCGCTCAGGCCTACGGACTGGCGGTGATGTACGCGTATCGCTCTGGCTGTCAGCTGAGCCTCGTCGACAAGCGATGGCTACGGGGTGCGAGCTTGGTCCCCTTCGTGTTCGCGTTCTTTGGGGGGCGGCAAACCGGGCTGGGATGGTTCGTCCCCCACGACGTCCTACGAGGCGAGGGCATTCAACAGGGGATCGCCATCGTTCAGGCCCTGTGCGTCGCGCTCGGATTCGTGGCCATTGCCGCGGTCGTATTCCGCCAATGGCGTCGAGATGGTGTCGGGCTACCGGTCATAAGCATCCTCACCATGGTCGCAAACGCCGTCTGGTTCTTGGTGCTGCCTGGCGACGCCTTCTTCTGGGCCACCATTTTCCACGGCCTGCAATACCTCGCCATCGTCACCATCTTTCACGTCAAGGACCACACCAAGCCCAAGGACGTCAAGGCGCAGAAGGCGACCCAGGCCTTGCGCTTCTACGCGCTCAGCCTCGGGCTCGGTTTCGCCCTTTTCCATCTCGTGCCACAGGGTTTCGAGGTAGCCGGCGTGGGCGCGGTGGAAGCCATGCTTCTCACCGTCGCCGCGATCAACATCCACCATTTCATCGTCGACGGCTTCATCTGGAAGTTCAAGAAGGGTGGCGGCAACCGTCGCATCGTGGACGGAGCCGCGCCGGCATGAGCGACCTGAAGAATCGTCTCGGCCGGGCGAGCCTGATGGGCAGCGCCCTGGCATTGGGTGTCCTGGCCGCCGCGGGTGCCTACCAGTGGTGGGGCGTTCGAGGCCAGGCGCCGAGCCTCGACCAGCGATTCATTCTTCGCGCCGACACGGTCGCGGCCTCCGGCGACATCGACCACGCCTTGGCGCAGACCGCACTGGCCGCCCGCATCGATCCTTCCTTCAAGCGCGGCTACCACTACGCCTACGCGCGCTTGCTCGAGCAGAAAGGCGATGAGAAGCAGGCCATCGACCACTATCTCGAGGCCATCAGGCGCAATCCTCGACTGGTGGGGGCCCACACCAGCCTCGCCGCCTTGCTCGCAAAGCACGGCTACCCGGTCGAAGCCGAAGAGCACTTCCGTGCCGCCGTGGAGCTGCAGCCCGACGGCGCCAAGAGTCGCTACTTCCTCGGTCTGCTGCTCTCCCAACGGGCACGCTTCGGCGAAGCCGTCGAACACCTCAAGCGAGCTGCCGAGCTCGACCCCGAGCACGCCCAAACGCAGCATGCGCTCGGCATCGCCTTGGCGCAGACCGGTCACCTCGAGGAGGGCCTCGACCGTCTCGAGAGGGCCCGCCAGCTCGACCCCGACATGGTTGCGGCCCATCACGACGCCGGGGTCGTTCTCGCGCGCCTCGGGCGCTTCGCCGACGCGGAGGCAGCCTTTCGCAGAACGCTCGAGCTTCAGCCGGACCACGCCCAGGCCCGCGACAACCTGGCGCGTCTGAAGGCTAAGCCCTGAGGCGCCAACCCGCCGATGCCGCGGACTTGGCCGAAGGCGCCCCGTGCTACGTCTTCGGTCATGGATCGAGTCACCTTCGAGACGCGGGACCACGTGGCGGAGATCGGCCTCAACCGAGCCGACAAGCGCAACGCCTTCGACCTCCAGATGCTGCAGGAGCTGTCGGAGGCCTTCACGCAGTTCGATGACGACGACGCCCTACGCGTCGCCATCCTCTTCGCCCACGGCGACCACTTCACCGGCGGCCTCGATCTCGCGGAGGTGGGGCCCCACATCGCAGGGTCGGGTCGGCTCTTCCCCGAAGACGGGGTCGACCCCCTCGGCATCCACGGCCGCCGCGTGCGCAAGCCCGTGATCATGACGGCCCAGGGCTGGTGCCTCACCATCGGCGTCGAGCTCGCCCTTGCCGCCGACATCCGCCTCGCGGCCGAAGGCGTGCGCTTCTCGCAGCTCGAGATCAAACGCGGAATCTTTCCCTTCGGTGGCGCCACCATGCGCATGCCGGCCCTCACCGGATGGGGCAACGCGATGATGGTGCTGCTCACCGGCGACACCTTCGACGCCGAGACCGCCCTCCGGATGGGGCTAGTGCAGGAGGTCCTTCCCGAGGCGGAGCTCATGACCCGCGCCCGCGAGCTCGCCAGTCGCATCGCCGCGCAGGCCCCCCTCGCGGTACAGGCCACGCTCGCATCCGCCCGGGCCTCGTTGGGCCAAGGCCCCATCGACGAGGCCGCGCGGCTCCTCGACCGTGCGCGCAAGCTCATGGACAGCGAAGACGCGGCCGAAGGCATGCGGTCCTTCGTCGAGCGTCGCGAAGCAAAGTTCAC
>JAUHZF010000343.1 GCA_030426145.1 Polyangia bacterium | reverse complement strand
TCCTCGACGGGTGGGCCCCCGACCATTGGAAGCGCAGCCCCTACGCCCGCGCGCAGGTGCGAGCCGCGCTCGACATGATCTGATCGGCTAGAACGACAAACGGTCTGGCGTCGTCGTGATTCTTTCTAGAGGTCCTGGTTCGGGACATCGACCGGGAGCTCGATGCGGAGGGACGGGCCGCCTTCGAGGTGTGCTTGCGCGGCGTCGGGTTCGATGACCCACTCGTGGCGACTGTAGTAGCGCTTGCTGCCGTCGCTGGTGTCGATGTCGAGGCAGAGCTCGAAGGGCTCGGGTGCCTCGCACGTATAGGCACGCACGGTGGCCTTTCGACGCGTCTCGGATTGCGGGAAGACCTGGGTCAGGCGGTCTTCTTCGAGAGCCCAGAAGAAGACCTCGCTCTCCTGGCGCCAGCTCGAGGCGCGGCCATCGATGCCGAAGCGCCGGCCACCACGCTCGATGAGCACCCAGTGGCCCACGATGTCGCGCTGGGTCTCGGGCATGCGCTCGATCCAGATGCGATGGTCGACGGTAACCTCGTCGTCACTGCCAAACCATCCGTGTGCCGCCCACCCCAGGGCGCCGAGCGCCGCCACCGTCATCACCCACCGCTTCTTCATGACGCAGAGGTACCTCAAGGCTCGAGCATCGTCGATGGATGGGCACAGTCGTGGCCGCAACGACCGTGACGTGGCATGTCCGAAGCGTGAGTGACGGACCCTCCAGCTCGCTGCTGAACAGCTTCACCGGGCTGCTGCGCCCGACGCCGCGCCCCATCGACATGCTGCTGAAGCCGCTGTCGAGCTTTGCGCACCACAAGCTCGCCGGCGCAGGCCTGCTCATGTTGGCGACGGTGGTCGCCTTGGTGTGGGCCAACTCGGCCTACGCCCACGACTACCACCACCTGCTCGAGACCTACGCAGGGGTGACCATCGGCGAGGTGGTGCTGAAGAAGTCGCTTCACCACTGGATCAACGACGGTCTGATGGGGATCTTCTTCTTCTACGTCGGACTCGAGATCAAACGAGAGGTGCTCGTCGGTGAGCTCTCGACGCTCCGCAAGGCCACCCTGCCCGCCATCGCCGCCCTGGGCGGGATGGTGGTCCCGGCCGCCCTCTACTTCGCGTTGAACCGCGGCGGCGCCGCCGCCAGCGGCTGGGGGATCCCGATGGCGACCGACATCGCCTTCGCCCTCGGGGTGTTGGCCCTCTTGGGCAAGCGCGTCCCGCTCGGACTCAAGGTCTTCCTCACCGCGCTCGCGATCGTCGACGACATCGGCGCGGTCGTGGTCATCGCCGTCTTCTACACCGAGGGCGTGTCGATCTTCGCCCTCCTCGCCGGCACCGCCTGCTTGCTGATGTCGGTGGTGCTCAACCGCCTCGGGACCCGCAGCGCCGTGGCGTACTTCGTGGTCGGTACGTTGGCGTGGCTCGGGTTTCTCGAGTCCGGCGTGCACGCCACCATCGCCGCCATCCTGATGGCCTTCACCATCCCCGCCCGCACCCGCATCGATGGGGTGGACTTCATGGACCGGATGCGTCTGCTGATGGCGCGCCTCGAGACCCAGGGCGTGCCCGAGACCACCGCGCTGAACACGAGCACCCAACAGCACCTGTTCGAGCGGATGAACGAAACCATCGACCACGCGAGCGCACCGCTGCAGCGCATCGAGCACGCGCTCCACGTGCCGGTCACCTTCTTCGTCCTACCCATCTTCGCCCTCGCCAACGCAGGCGTGACCCTGAAGTCGGGACTCGGTGGGCTCGTCGGAGAGCTCGGCAGCCCGATGGTCCTCGGCATCGTGGTGGGGCTCTTCGTGGGGAAAACCGCCGGCATCACGCTCGCCTCATGGATCGCGGTCAAGGCGGGCCTGGCCGATCTGCCCAAGGGCGTATCCTGGAAGCAGCTCACCGGCGCCGGCACCCTGGCTGGCATCGGCTTCACCATGGCCCTCTTCATCGCCGGCCTCGCGTTCAGTGACCCCGCGGCGGTGGAGCAAGCGAAGGTAGGCATCCTCGCCGCCTCGCTCCTGTCGGGCGTGGTGGGCTACCTGCTCGTGCGCATGGCCTCCTCCGGAGCCGAGAAGACGGGCGCCGCCTGAGCCCAATGCCGTCCGGATGAGGGGCGAGCGTGCTCGATCTCGTGGGCGTTCTCGTTCTCGATCTCGTGAGCGTTCTCGATCTCGCTCTCGGCGGCGTTCTCGATCTCGACCTCGTGGGCGTTCTCGGTCTCGACCTCGGCGGCGTTCTCGGTCTCGACCTCGGCGCGTTCTCGGTCTCGATCTCGGCGGCGTTCTCGTTCGCGACCTTCCGCGTCTCCGCGGAGTCGCCGACTACCTGCGATCTCCCGCGATGGCCTGAACCTCTGCTGGAGTTGAACGTCGAGCAACCGCCGACGTTGGACGTCTGCAGGGGTTGAACGTCGAGCAGCCAACGACGTTGGGCGTCTGCAGGGGTTGAACGTCGAGCAGCCGACGACGTTGGGCGTCTGCAGGGGTTGAACGTCGAAGAAGTCGACGTTCAGGGCGAGCAGAGTGGGTCTGCCGGGGCCCAACGTCGGAATTGGCGACGTTGGACGTCTGCAGGGGTTGAACGTCGAGCAGCCGACGACGTTGGACGTCTGCAGGGGTTGAACGTCCCCACGAAGCACGCTGGATATCTCTGGGGACGTGGAACGACATCTTCGCTGTCGATCCACCCTCCTAGGGGCGCCTGGGGAACCTCAACGACAGCCAAAGCGTCGTTCGGGCGTTGCAGCCCCTCACCGGGCGCAGAGCATCAGCCCGGGGTCGAGGTTCCGGGTTCGGGGGTCGAGGTTCCGGGTTCGGGGGTCGAGGTTCCGGGTTCGGGGGTCGAGGTTCCGGGTTCGGGGGTCGAGGTTCCGGGTTCGAGGTCGAGAGGTTCCGGGTTCGAGGGTCGAGCCCGACAACGAGCCCGACAACGAGCCCGACAACGAGCCCGACAACGAGCCCGAGCTCGACAACGAGTACGAGCCCGAGAAACGAGCCTTTCTAGAAGTCCTTGAACTTGCCCTTGTAGGCGGGCTCGGGGGAGCTGCGGGGCCAGAAGACGTGGAGCTGGCTACGCCTGCGTTCCCATCCGAAGTCGACATCCATGTCGACCCCTGGCTCGAAGCGGACCACGAGACTCGTGACGGCCGCGTTGGCGAACTCGAAGTGTTGCGCTGAGCTCCCGCCGCGGGCGATGGAGACGCTCACCGGCTTGCCGTAGCCGTTGGGCTCACCGCGGCAAGAGACCCTCAACCAGCCGCGAACCATCTTGGTCTCGCAGCCGCGTACGGTGGAGCCGTGAACCACGACCTCCTTGGTCTGCGCGTTCCACTCTTCGGTGGTGGGGGGCTTGCCGCCCTTGCCTACGAAGGGTCCGGCCTCTTGGCCTGGGGCCGGCGTGGGAACAGCCGGCGCGGGGTCGGCCTGAGGCAGGGTGTCGTTGCTTCCGCCCGGGTTGCCGCCTGCCTCCGGCTTCGTGCCCTGCTTGGCCGTCGCCGTGCGCGCACGGACGCGGTTCGTGGGAACCGACTCGTCCCAGCTCTGGGACCAGCCGACGTAGTGGATCTTGTACTTACCACCCCCTTCGACGGCGAGGATCGTGGCCTTCCACCACTCCTTCTTCCACTCGACGTCGACCTCGTCGCCGACCTTCCAGGTCGACGCGGCAGGCTCCACCTGCGGCGATTCGTCGTCCGAGGCCTCCTCGGCTTCCTCTTCCTCGTCCGTCTCCTTCTCGTCGTCCTCGTCGTCCTTCTTCTTCTTTTTCTTCTTCTTCTTCTTCTTCTTTTTGCCGCCGTCGTCGTCCTCGGCGTCCTTCGATGCGGTGCTCTTGGAGGTGGAACATGCCGTCAGACCCACGCCGAACTGAATGGCCAAGCAGGTCGCGAGCCAGGCCCCCCATCGAAGTCGACTTCCCATGCGGCGACGCTACCACGACCGCGGGTGCGACTCCGGGCGTCGCAGGCAAAGATCCAGCAGACATGCACGACGTTGATCGAAGAAGGGGATGACCTCTAACGTCGAGAGCAGGAGGACCCGTTGCGCATCATCATCGGCATCACGCTCTTGGCGCCTTTCGCCCTCGGTCTCGGCCTCGGCTGCACGGGAACCATCGGCGACTCGGAAGGCGTCGACGCCCTTCCCCCAGGCGTTCCCCCCGCAAGCTTCGCCCCTGCCCCCGCGACCATGCGACGGCTGCTCGGGCGGCAGTACCGCAACACCATCGAAGACCTGCTGGGTGAAGCCGCCGCACTCGCGGCCGAAGCCCCCAGTGACGTCTCGCTCAACGGCTTCGACTCCATCGGCTCGGCCCAGCTCAGCATCGGGCTGAACCAAGTCACGGGCTACGAGGACTCGGCGCGTGCCATCGCCGCGGCCGCCGTGGCCGAGCGCACCGCGGTGGAAGCCCTCATGGGCTGCGAGCCCAGCGGTGCCGACGATGCAGCGTGCTTCCGAAGCTTCGTGGAGCGGTTCGGTCGCCTCGCCTACCGGCGTTCGCTCACGAGCGAAGAGGCCGACCGTTTGGTGGGCGTGGCTCTGGCCGCGGCGGAGGCCTACGACAGCTTCGACAGCGGCCTCGAGTACGCCATCGCGACCGTGCTGCAATCGCCCAACTTCATCTACCGGATCGAGCTCGGCGAGACCGACCCCCACGACGAAGGTCGTCGCGTGCTCACGGGCACGGAGATGGCGAGCCGGCTCTCGTACTTCTTGCTCGACACGACCCCGAGCGAGACCCTGCTCGATCGCGCCGAAGCCGGCGACCTCGATGACGCCGAGGGCGTCGCGGCGGTGGCGCGCGAGATGCTCGAACAACCCGAGGCGCGCGCAACGATGGGCGCCTTCTACGGCGAGCTCTTCAAGCTGCGCGACATCGAAGGGCTGGTGAAAGACAACGAGCTCTTCCCCGACTTCACCCCCGAGCTCGCAGCGTCGATGCGCGGCGAGACGCTCGCGCTCGTCGACCATCTCGCCTTCGAAGAAGACACCGACTTCCGGGTCATCTTCGACGCCTCGTTCACCTTCGTCGACCCGACGCTGGCGACCTTCTACGGGGTGACCTACCCCGAGGGTGAAACCGGCTTCGTGAAAGTCTCGCTTCCGGAGGAGCAAGAGCGCGCCGGTCTGATGAGCCACGCCGCCATGCTCTCGCTGCAGGCCCACAGCGACGGTTCGTCGCCGACCCTGCGAGGCAAGTTCGTGCGCGAGTCCATCCTCTGTCAGACGATCCCCGCCCCGCCCAACGACGTGGAGACCTCGCTCCCTCCCGACGCCGAATACGCGACCAAGAAGGAGAAGCTCCAGCAGCACATGGACGACCCATCGTGCAATGGGTGTCACCGCGTGATGGATCCCATCGGGTTCGCGCTCGAGGGATTCGACGGCATGGGCCGCCATCGCACCGAGGTAAACGGCGTCGTGCTCGACATCACGGCCGAGACGGACGACCTCGGATTCCTCGATGGTCCCGCCGGGCTCGGCAGCGTGCTGGCGGAGCAACCCAACGCCGTACGCTGCATGGTGCGAAACTTCTTCCGCCATGCAGTCGCCCACGTCGAGGTCGACGGTGAGAAGGCGGCCATCGAGAAGATCGACGAGGCCTTCTCGACCTCGGGCTACCGACTGAAGGAGATGATCGTGGCCCTCGTTTCAAACGAAGCATTCCGATACGTGGGGGTGGAGCGATGAGCCGGTTCGACGTGAAGAAGGGGCTATCCCGCCGCACCGTATTGCGTGGCCTATTGGGAGGCGGCACGGTCGCGCTCGGCCTCCCCATGCTGGAGGCGATGCTCAACCCCAATGGCGACCGCCTCGCCAATGGCGCCGAGCTCCCCGTGCGCTTCATCAGCTGGTTCTGGGGAAACGGGAAGAAGAACGACAAGTGGAACCCGGACACGGCCGGCGTCGACTACGAGCTGAAGGAGCAGCTCGCGCCGCTGGCACCGGTGAAGAGCTACTGCTCGGTCCTGACGAACTTCGACAACAAGGCGGGGTTCGGGCGTCGCGGCCACCACGACGGAGTGGCCGGCTTCTTCTCGGGGCACCCCTTCATCGCCATCGATCCCAATGGCGCAAACTACGCATCGAAGTTCGGCGGTCCTTCGATCGACCAGGTGATCGCCGACATCATCGAGGCGAAGTCGCCGACCTACCTCAAGTCACTCCAGCTCGCGATCTCGAAGCGCGTGACGAAGAGCGAAGGTCCGACGCTGGAGTTCCTGTCGCATCGTGGCCCGGACCAACCGATGCAGCAGACCTTCAATCCCATGGCGGTCTACGATCAGCTCTTCGGCAACTTCACGCCCCAAGACGATCCGTCGGGTGAGCTCAGGGTACGCATGCTCGATGCGGTCAACGAGGACGCAAAGACCCTCGAGAAGCGTCTCGGGGCAGCCGACAAGCTTCGCCTCGAGGCCCACCTCGAGGGACTGAGCGAGCTGCGTAAGCAGATCGCAGCGCTGCCTCCAGCTTGCACGCAGCCGCCCGCGCCGGGGCAGGACAACAACGACGTGAACGGCAACGAGCCCCTCGCCGAGGTGGCGCGGGCCATGAGCGACCTCATCGTGGTGGCCTTCCGCTGCGACCTCACGCGGGTGGTCAGCTTGCAGCACAACGGCAGCGTGGGCGGCACCGTCTTCCACATGACGGGTACGACCACGAACATGCACTCGCTGAGCCACGACGAGCCTGGGGATCAGGCCCACGTCAACGGGGCGGTCGTGCAATGCATGGAGAGCTTCTCGTACTTGCTCGAGCAGCTGATGAACGCGAGCGAAGGCAGTGAGAACCTGCTCGACCAGTCGGTCGTGCTCTGCGGCAGCGATTGCCAGGAGGGCGCGAACCATTCCTCGAAGGACCAGCCGGCCATCGTCGCGGGACGGGGCGGGGGCGCGCTGCGACACCCGGGGATCCACTACCGGTCGGACAACCAGCAGAATACGAGCGACATCCTCCTCACGCTGCTGCAGGTGTTCGATCCGTCGGCCACCTCGGTGGGGTCGGCGGAGGGCCTCTCGACCAACGCCCTGTCGGCGATCAAGAGCTGAGAACGTTCCCGCGTGGTCACCGCTTCCAATAGACGTTGCGGCGAACCACGCGGGCAGGCACCCCGGCCAATACGCAGTGGGGCTCCTCGAAGGCGCGGTTCACGAACGACATCGCGCCGACCACGCAGTCGTGGGGGATCACGCTACCCTTGCTGATGACGGCGCGGGCCGCGATCCACACGCGGTCACCCACCACCACGTCGGCGGGAGGGTTGAGGTAGGCGTCGGTGTCGCGGTCGAAGATGCGATGCACGTCGGTCGCCCTGAGCTCGACCTGCCGCGACAGCATGCAATCGGCGCCGATGGTGACGTTGCGCTGCCGGCATACGATGAAGGATTCGACGCAGGTGGAGCGGTCGCCGATTCGCATCTGACGCCCCTTGCCGTGAACCACGATGTAGCCCTTCCACTTGCAGCCGGCCCCGATGACCACGCGGTTGTTCTTGCCCGTCACCCGGATCCGCAGGTTCTGGAGCCAGGCGCCTTCGCCGATCTCGATGTGGTTTTCCACCGCCCCCGGGGCGAACTCGATGCGGTTGAGGCCGCTCAAGCGAGCTTGCTCGAGCCCGACGATCGTATTGTCTTCCCGTGGCCCCCGCACCCAGACGCGATTGAGCTCGCGCAGCGAATCGAGAAAACCCACCACCATCAACCGCCCGGCTTGCGAGACTTCGTGACGCGACGGACATCGCCCCTGGGACTCGGTTTCGCCATGCTGTGACCCGAACTTACCGTCCAGGCCGTCCGGGGTGAAGCGCAGGTGCGGTCTTCCTTTACGTTACGCCGCGACCGCCCCACCATCCGCCCATGAGCGAGGGCGAAGACACGCTGGTCGGGACCACGCTCTCCGAGAGCTACGCCGTCGAGCGCATCCTCGGTGAGGGCGGGATGGGACGCGTCTACCTCGCCTCGCATACCCGAATCCCCGGCAAGCGGTTCGCGATCAAGGCGCTGCACGAGGAGTTCGCGCGGCACGATGAAGCCCTGGCCCGGTTCAAGCGCGAGGCCGAGGCCGGTGCTCTCGTGAACCATCCGCACGTGGTGGCGGTGCAAGACATGGGCACGGCTCCCGATGGGCGGCCGTTCATCGTCTCCGAGTTCCTCGACGGGGAAGAGCTGCACGAGCGCATCCACCGGCTCGGCGCGCTTCCCGTGGCCCAGGCGATCCCCGTCTTCCTCCAGGTGTGCAGCGCGCTCGCCGCGGCCCACGCGCAAGGGGTCATCCACCGCGACGTGAAGCCGGAGAACATCTTCCTCGTGAACAGCGGGCCCGGCGTGGTGACGGCCAAGCTGCTCGACTTCGGGATCTCGCGACTGGCCGACAGTGGTCGCCAAGCCCTCACCCAGGCCGGCATCGCGCTGGGTACCCCGGCTTTCATGTCGCCCGAGCAGGCGCGGGGAAAGCCGGTCGATCATCGTGTCGACATCTACTCCGTCGGCCTGAGTCTCTACGTCGCCCTCACCGGGGTCTCGCCCTTCGAGCGAGACGCCCCCAACGAGAGTCTCATGGCCCTCCTCACCGAAGAGGTCCCACCGCCCAGCATGCTCGAGCCGAGCATCCCCCAAGCCCTAGAGCAAATCGTCATGCGGGCCATGTCGCGAGAGCCCGACGAGCGCTTTGCCCGGGTCGAAGAACTCCACGCCGCGCTCGAGCCCTTCGTCACCGCGACCCCGAGCCAAGCCCACCCAGCCGCTCCGGCCAGCCCAGCCCCTCCGGCCCGCCCGCAACCCACCATCGTGGAGGGCCCAGCCGTGCAGCCGCCGGTCCGCACCACACCACGAACGGCCCCCACCGTGCTGGCGGCGAATCGACGCGCGCCCGACGCCCCCTCGTCCGCGGGGCTCATGATCGCGACCGCCTTGGCAGGCCTCGGCGCCTTGGCCGCCGGCGCAACCCTCATCGGGGGGCTCGCCCGCCTCGGCGACCTACGCCTCGAAACGGGCGGCTGGACCGTGGTCATCATCGCGGTATCGCTCGTGCTCGCCACACCGGTCGCCCTCTTCGTACGACACCTGCAGCGTGAGGTGCTTCCAGCCCCCGAGCGTATCGAACCGACGACCCAGATCATTCAGGGCCCTCTGCTCGCCGGTGCTGCCGCTTATGGCCTCGCCGCCGTGTGGGCGCGCCTCGTCGCATTCACCATCACCCGACGTCCAGAGCTCGGCGCTCCGGCTTGGGACGTATGGCTCGTGCTCGTCGCCGCCGGTGCGGCAGCGGCGTCCGCCTTCTACCGACGTCGCGAGCAGTCCCCACCCGCCTGGCTCGTCGCGGTAGGAGCCTTCACCGCGCTCGTGGGCACCATCGCCATCGCCGCAGCTCGGTAGGGGTCCTCGCGGCGCTGGCCGCCACGCGATGGGACGGGCATCATCTTGCGCGTGAACATCGAGCTGCAGCTACGAGACCTGAAGACCGGCAACACATCGCACCGCGCGTTCGACTCGGCCGACGCGTGCAGAGCTTGGTTGAAGGACCGTCCCAAGTTCACCGAGGTCATCGGCCTGCGCAGCAAGGATGTGCCCGACGAGGTGAACGACGGACTCAAGGCAGCTTGTCGGCCGCTCGACGCCGAAGAGGCGACCCTCTCGACGCAGCTCGAACAGGCGCTCGACGCGGCGCATCGTGCTGCGGCCGAGGCTCGACGCAAAGAAGAGGAGGCGGCAGCGGCCAAGCACCGGGAGGAGATGGCCAATTTGCCGCCCGATGCTCCGATGAAGCTGCGCTACTTGTTCAACAAGGGCGTCGCGACGTCGGATGCAACCGACACCCGTACCCCGAGCGAAGCGTGCCTCGAAGCGGTCAAGGCCTGGGTCGAAGAGCGCAACACCTGGGTCGAAGGTCGCGGCCAAGTGGTCGGCGACGCCAACCTCGAGGTCTACCCCGGCGCACTCCCCGATGGCGTGGAGAGCGCGATCATCTCGGGCACCTTCATCCCCGTCACGGCACCGGCGAAAGACTAAATACGTTCCCGTGGGTTCGCTACACCTCGACTCGCCCCGCTCCGTCTCCTCTTGGGGGAGCGAGGACGAGTCGAGGCTCCGCGAACACACCCCCTGTTCACTCCTTCTTCCAATCTCTAGGGGCCTTCAGAAGCTTCAGAAGGCCCCTCCCCTCGCTACGCGAGG
>JAUHZF010000342.1 GCA_030426145.1 Polyangia bacterium | reverse complement strand
ACGACATGCCCTCGATGTACGTCGAGACCCTCGCTGCCTACGACGACAACGGCAACCTCGCCGACGGCACCCCCAACGTCTGCGAGATCGCCGAAGCCTTCGGGGCCCACGGTCTGCGCGACCTCAACGTCGCCGTCGATCAAGAGCTCGCCGGCCAGACCTCGGCCGACGGCTATCGCGTCACGCTGCAGATCGAAGGCATCTTCGAGCAGTGTGCGAACGACGCCACCGAGGACGCGACCATCATCTGGCGCGAGGAGGCCCCCAACGCGGCCACCAGCACCATCAAGATGGAGAAGCTGCCCAACGAGGCCAACACCTTCGAGGGCATCATCCCCGAGCAAGACCCCGGCACGGTGATTCGCTACCAGGTCCGACTGCAGACCGAGTCGCAGGGCACCCGCACCTTCCCGGCCAACCCGGCCGACGACGAGTACCAGCTCTTCGTGGGCGAGGTGGTCGAGCTCTACTGCACCGACTTCGAGAATGACCCCGAAGCGGAGGGCTGGACCCACGGCCTGACGGCGGGCGAGCCCACCGACGGCGCAGACGACTGGATGTGGGGCAACCCCGCCGGTACGAGCGGCAGTGGCGACCCGAGCGAGGCCTACAGTGGCCAGAACGTCTGGGGCAACGACCTCGGCGGCGTCATCAACGGTCAGCCTTTCAACGGCCGCTACCAGGCGGACAAGACCAACTACAGCCTGAGCCCAGTCATTGACACCCAGGGCTACACCAACGTGCGACTGCAGTACCGCCGCTGGCTCAACGTCGAAGACGGCGCCTACGACAAGTCGCGGATCTACTCGAACGACCAGGTCGTCTGGGAGAACCTGGCCTCGCCGGGTCAGCCCGGCCCGGGCGAGTCCGTCAACCACACCGACGCCGAGTGGCGTTTCCACGACGTCGACCTCTCCAGCACCGTCGTCGACGGCCAGGTGCAGGTCCGCTTCGAGCTCGAGACCGACCCCGGCTTCGAGACGGGTGGCTGGACCATCGACGACTTCTGCGTGGTCGCCTTCGACGGAGACGCCGTTCCGGATCCGGTCTGCGGCAACGGCGACGTCGAGCTCGGTGAAGAGTGCGACGACGGCAACGTGGCCGACGGCGACGGCTGCAGCGCGACGTGCCTCAGCGAAGAGACCGGCGAGGGTGGTGGCGACGTGCAGCCCTTCGACCCGGTCGTAACCGGTGGCTGCGGCTGCGTGGTCGCCGGAGAGCAGAACCGAGACGGTGTGCCTGAGGGCCTCGTGCTCGCCATGGGCCTCGCAGGTGCCTTCGCGGCGCGCCGACGCCGTCGGAAGTGACCGCCTCGATCACCCCGAGCGGTGATCATCGTGACGCCGTCGCGGTTTCGGGATACCTCGGAAAGATGAGGGTTGTCCTGACTGCGGCGGCGGTCGCCGTTTGTTTCGTGTGGTCGGCCGCCTGCTCCATCGAGGGCAAATCGGACGATGACGGCAATGGTGGCGGCCAGACCGTCGTCGAGCCCGGCCCCACCGAAGTCTGCGAAGAGATGTGCGTGCCGCTGCACGCGGCCGGCGAAGCCGAGTACCGCACCTTGCGCGCCTGCCTCTTGTGCAACGCCTGCTCGTCCGTCTGCGAGACCGACGCCGCCGCGGTGTGCGCAGATGCCATGGTCCAGGCCACCGACGCCTGTAGCAGCCTCGCCCCGGACTGCGCCAGCTGCGTGATCAGCCCTTGTGCGGTCGAGCAGCAGCCCGACACCAGCTTCGTGGGCGTCTGCGCCGCCGAAGCCACCGCCTGTCAGGCCAACGTGCCCTGCATCTCGCTCAACAACTGCGTCGCCAACTGCGTCGCCAACACCCCCGGCACCGGCGGCGCGGGGCCGTAGCCGTCGAGGTTCGAAGTTCGAGGTTCGAAGTTCGAGGTTCGAGGTTCGAAGTTCGAGGTTCGAGGTTCGAGGTCCTCGAGACCGAGACCGAGGACGAGGACGAGACCGAGGACGAGGACGAGGACGAGGACGAGACCGAGACCGAGGACGAGACCGAGACCGAGACCGAGCTTCAGTCTTCGACGGGAATGGGTGGTTTCCCCACGACCCGCATGACTGCTCCGAGCACCACTACCCCGAGCACCAGCGACACCCATGGGTTCACCCCGAACCCGGCGGGTAGGGTTCCTATGAGGATGCTGACGGCTCCCGCCAGGAGTGCATAGGGGAGCTGCGTTCGCACGTGCGAAAGCAGCGGTGACCCGCTACCGATGCTCGACAGCACGGTGGTGTCGGAGATGGGCGAGCAGTGGTCGCCAAAACAAGCGCCCGCGAGCACGCTGCCCGAGGCAGCCAAGGGGATGAGGCCGCCGTCCGGTGCGAGCTCGAAGGCCAGCGGTACCACCATGGGCATCATGATCCCCATCGTGGTGTAGGACGAGCCCACGGCGAAGGAGATGGCTGCCCCGACCACGAACACCACCGTGGGCAAAAGCACCGCCGGCAGCGCGTTCTGCATCACCGTCACGAGGTACTGCGGCGCGTGGAGCTCCTTCATGGCGCTGCTGAGGGCCCAAGCCAGAATGAGGATGACGAGCGCCTCCAACATCAGCTTCATGCCGCCTAGCATCGCTTCGAAGCTCTCGGCGAAGTCGGCGCCACGCGTGGCCACCGAGGCGATCATGGCCGCCGCCAGCGCGACGAGCGAACCGTGCACGATGGCACCGTAGCCATCTGCATTCGCCAAGACTTCGTACAGGCGCGCATTCGGACCGGCTTCGGGCGCGCCGGTGCGCCACAGCTCGAAGAGGGTGACCCCCACCAACAGCACCACGGGGATCACGGCCGCCCACCATGGTGCCCCGCCCTCCTCGCGCTCGTCGCCCGTCGACTTCACCGCCTCCGTGAAGGTCTCGCGTTGCATGGGCCCGATGTCGCGCCCCAAGGTCGTGACCCAGCCCACGAGGACCAAAGCCAGGATGGGATAGAAGCGGTAGGGCCAGCCCTGCAGAAAGAAGGCGTAGGGCTCGATGTCCTGCCCGGCGACCTTGAGACCTTCTTCCACCACGCTCACCTCGAAGCCCACCCATGTGCTCACCAGGGCCAGGGAGGCCACGGGCGCGGCCGTGCTGTCGACGATGTACGCCAGCTTGTCGCGGCTCAGACGATGCTCGTCGTAGAGCGGGCCCATGGCGCTGCCCACGATCATGCAGTTGGCGTAGTCGTCGAAGAAGACCACCAGCCCGCTCAGCCAAGAGAGCACCTGCACCGAGCGCGGCGACTTGGCGCGGCGCGCGAGCACCGCCACCAGAGCCCTCGTGGCCCCGCTTCGACCGATGACCCCGACCATGCCTCCGATGAGCACGGTGAAGAGCAAGGTCCGCGCGTGGTCGGCATCGGCGATGGCGCCGACCATGGTGTCGTCCACCGCGTGCAGGAGCCCGGCGCCGAGCGCACGCGCATGAATCACCCCCGCCACCGCGATCGCGGTGAAGAGCGACAGCACCACGTTGCGCGACACGACCGCGAGGCCGATCGCCACCAGTGCCGGGACGAGGGACAGAAAGCCGTGATCCATGTCGAGCCCTGCAGGAACCACGAGCCCGCGCAGGCGGCAAGCCCGTGGGGATGGACCGCATTGGCCAGCCCGTGTAGGACGAGGTATGCCTCAGCGCCGTTTTGCCACGCTCTGGCTCGCCATCGTCGTCCTGACCACGCTGGTAGCCCCCATCGGCGAGGGCACCGCCCTCGCCCAAGAGCCGGCTCCCTCCGCGAGCGGGCTCCCGACCCCACCCGAAAAGGTGGAGGGAGGCGCCGAAGAGGCACCGCCGGCCGAGAAGGAGCGCACCGCGCTCGGCGCCTTCAACCACGCGATGGAGACGGCGCTCTTCTTCGACGTCTTCGGCGGCGCGGTGGAGGTGGATGAGGTCGATCGCAACGGCAATCCGGTGCTCGAGAACGGCAAGCCGAAGAAGAAGTCCGTCGGCTTTCCTTTCCTCGTCATGGTGCTGGCGCTCGGGGCCATCTTCTTCACCTTCTTCTACCGCTTCATCAACCTGCGCGCGTTCAAGCACGCCATCGATGTGGTGCGGGGCAAGTACGACAACCCCGACGACGAGGGAGAGATCTCCCACTTCCGCGCTCTCACCAGCGCGCTCTCCGCCACCGTGGGTCTCGGCAACATCGCAGGTGTCGCCGTCGCCATCGTGCGCGGCGGTCCCGGTGCCGTGGTGTGGATGATGATCCTGGCCGTCTTCGGCATGAGCCTGAAGTTCCAGAGCTGCACCCTCGCCCAGCTCTATCGAAAGAAGAACGACGACGGGTCCATCTCCGGGGGCCCGATGTACTACCTCGACCTCGGTCTGAAGAAGATCGGCGGGCCCGCCGCGGGACTCGGCAAGGTCCTCGCGGTGATCTACGCGGTCATGGTGATGGGCGGCTCCTTCGGGGGCGGAAACATGTTCCAGTCCAACCAGACCGTGGAGGCCCTCACCGCCACCTTCGGGATGACCGTCACCGACGCGAGCGGCGCCACCGTGCCCGACCCCACCGCGGCCTGGGGGATCGGGATCGTGATGGCGCTCTTCGTCGGCGCCGTCATCTTCGGTGGCATCAAGCGCATCGGCGCCGCCACCTCCCGCATCGTGCCCATCATGGTCGCGATCTACGTGGGCGCCTCGCTCTTCGTCATCGTGATGAACGCGGCCAAGCTCCCCGCGGCCATCGGGTTGATGTTCAGCATGGCCTTCACCAAGAACGCCTTCTTCGGAGGTCTGCTCGGGGTGCTCGTGCAGGGTGTTCAGCGCGCGGCCTTCTCCAACGAGGCCGGCCTCGGCAGCGCCGCCATCGCCCACGCCGCGGCCAAGACCGACGAGCCGGTGCGCGAGGGCATGGTCGCCATGCTCGGCCCGTTCATCGACACCATCGTGGTCTGCTTCATGACCGCGATGGTGGTCATCGTCACGGGTCAGTGGAACGCCGACGCGGTCGTCAACGCCCAGAACCTGCAGGGCGCGGCCGTGACCGCGGGCGCCTTCGAGTCGGCCATCAGCTGGTTCCCCGAGGTCCTCAGCGTCTCCATCGCCCTCTTCGCCTACTCGACCCAGGTCTCCTGGTGCTACTACGGCGAGCGCGGCTGGATTTACCTGCTCGACCACTTCAACGGCATGGGTCTCAAGACCGTGCCCATCTTCCGGCTCATCTTCGTCGCCTTCGTGGTCATCGGCGCCACGAACAAGCTCGGCGACGTGCTCGCCTTCTCGGACATCATGATCCTGTCGATGGCCTTCCCCAACCTCGTCGGCTGCGCACTGCTCGCGCCCAAGCTCCGAGAGCGCCTGCGCGACTACTGGGACCGCTACCAGAGCGGCGAGATGAAGACCTACGACCAGCTGCTCGCGGCCAAGGCCGACGAGGGCGCCTGACCGTTCCCGGCGACCGGCCCTACTTGACCACGCGCAGGTAGGGCGGGAGCTTCTTCTTGCCCCCGTCGTCGTCGGGATCGTCGTCCGGGTCGTCCTCGTCGTCGGCCTCGTCGGACGCGCCCGAAGGAGCCTCTGCCGCGGCCGGCGCCGGCGCGAGCGAAGGTCCCCGGGCCGGAGACTCGGGGTTCGGCGCCTCGGCGGGGGCCTCCGGCTCCGGCTCCTCGGACGGCGCTTCGGCGGCGTCGTCGATGGGCGGCGGTACGGCCGAGAGCGTCGGGCGCTTGCGACCTTTGCCCTCCCCCCCGTCTTCTTCGCCCTTCTTCTTCTTCGACGAGACGACCTTGAGCGAAGGACGCCGCGCCTGGGCCGCGAGCTCGCCCGGCACGTCGTCCGGCCAGACCATGCCGCGACCATCTTCACCCACGAGAGCGAAGACGGCCGACCACGGCAGTCGGCACCAGAAGGGCGTGCGGTTGAACGACAAGGTGCACGTGATCCCCTCCTCGTCGACCTCGAGGTCCGGGATGTTCACGGCCATGTTGAGGCCGACCTGCAACACCAGCTGCGGCTGATCGAGGAAGTGCTTGGGTACGAGCACCTGCTCACGGCGCGGATCGAGATGGACGTAGAGGCTCGTGCCCTGCAGCAGTGCGAGCGCAACGTCCTTCTTGGGCGGCAACCGTGGCTTGTCGTCGTCCATGGGCCTTCCGGGTTAGCTCAACTCGATCATGTCAACAAGCGGGACTCAGAATAGGAGCCCCTGCTTCACAACGGCCGGATCGTCTGGATCGAGTAGGGCTGAGTCGTCATTTCCTGCTTTGTTGACGCGGGTCGAGGCGAGAGAGGCTACCAGCAGGCCGTTCGGCGCAGGGGCCAGGAGCCGCTTGTCGGGCGGACCCTCGAGCCATGCGTCGAGCTTCTCCTCGGCCAAGATCACCGGCATCCGGTCGTGTACGGGCGCCACCACTGCGTTCGCCTCGGTGGTGATGACGGTGAAGGTCCGTATTCGCTCCTCGGTGTCGGGCTGCGTCCAGCTTTCGTAGAGCCCCGCGAGATAGAGCGGACGGCGGTCTTCGGCGTGAAACCAGATGGGCTCGCGCTTCCCCTTGGGACCGCGCCATTCGTAGAAGCCGTCGGCCAAGACCACGCAGCGGCGGCGTGCGTAGGCATCGCGGTAGGCGCGCCGGGTCTCGACGGTCTCCGCGCGGGCGTTGATCTGCTTGTAGCCGACGCGATGGTCCTTCGCCCAGTGGTTGATGAGCCCCCAGCGCGCCCCGACGATCTCGCGCGGCAGGGCGTCGGTGGGCTCGCGTCGTGGCCGCAAGAGCCAGTGAGTCTCCCCCGGCGCCACGTTGTAGCGGGGCCGATACCCCACCCCTTCGGGCAAGACGAGCTGCGCCGCCAGATGCTCGGCCAGCGCCTCGATCTGTTGAACCGTGAGCGTGAACCGACCGCACATGGCGGCTGTCGACCGGTCTAGAAGTGCCCCGTCAGGACCGGGAACCGCACCTCGGTGACCTGGTCGACCCCGTAGGTGGCCACCTCGGTCTGCGTGTAGCGCGGGAGGGCCTGCACCGTGGGCAGACCGATGCGGTAGCGCGTGGTGCGCGAGAAGGCGTCGATGTCGAGCAGCGCGGTAGGCAATCCGCCTCCGGGACGGAAGCCGGCTTCGACGTCGACGCCGCCCTCGAGTCCGGGCTCTTCGCCGGGAGGCAGGTCGTCGTCTTCTTCGCTGTCGTCTTCAGGGTCGTAGGCCGTGGCGTTGAGCACGACGACGACGGTGGGCACGATGAGCGCCATGCCGCCGGCGAGCATGTAGAGGGAGGGCTCGGCCTGGTCGACCTGCTCGACGAAGTAGCCGCCGACGGCGCCGCCGCCGGCCCCGACCGCACCGAAGAGCACGTAGGGCCACCAGGACTTGACCCCGATGGCGCCGACGGTGATCAGAGCGACCTCGGAGCCGAGAAGCACGCCTCCGGTGATCCCCTTGCCGGTGGAAGAGACCTCGTCTGCCGCCGCCTCGGTGGGCGCCGCGATGACGGCCCCCGCCACCAGCGCGGCAGCGAGAACGGACTTGAGCCCTCGACGGGGCGTGTCGGCGTGATGGGTCATGGCTCGTCGCTAGGGTAGTACACGTCGCGCGCAGGGTTCAAAGGATGCCGATATCTAAGTGTCCCGGCCCCGCTCCTGCGTTCATTCTCACCGGCTCACCAGCGCCGCGAGGAGGCGGGCGGCCGGCCGGCCGGGGCGGTGACCTCGGCCATGCCGATGGGGGGCATGTGGAGGGCCAAGATGTCGGGATCAGGGGGCGCAGAGGTCTTCGCCATGCGCAGCGCCTCGTCCATGGTGCGCGCCGTCTCCCAGCCCATGAGCTTGGGGATGTACTCGTTGTCCGCCCCGACCACGATCATGCGACCGAGGTGCTGACGGCCCGCCTCGCCCCAGTACCACATGAAGAATGGGTGGGTCGGATGGTAGGCGTGCCCCGTGCGGAACATCTCGATGTAGGCCGGGTTCTTGGCGAACTGGGGCTCGAATTCTTTGTGCAGCTGCATCGCGTCGCGCGTGATCGGCAACAACCGGTGCACGAACTCGATGTACGGCGCGTGGTGCTCGTTGTCGAAGAGGTCGGTGCAGGGGTGCATGATGATCATCGTGCCCCCCTTCTTCACCATCGGTAGCCCCTTGTAGAGGTTGAAGAGGTACCCGCTGGCCATGCACTGAACCAACAGCGGGTTCAGGAACGAGTTCACGTTGTAGGGCGAGATGTAGGGCACCCCGCTCACGAGGATGTCGGCCTGCCCCTGCACCGGGACGCAGTACTGCTCGAAGTTCTTGGCGAGGATCTTGGCGTGCACGGCCTCCGTCTCACCGGCGTGCACCGCGATGACACCGTAGGGTGACGGCACCCGCTGGAAGATGGCCTGGCGTGCCGGCTGGGGCGTGCGCTCGAGGGTCGCCTTCAGCGTGCGGAGGGCCACGCGCTCGGTGGCAGAGAGATCGTCCTCGGGTTTGGCGAGGAAGCTCAGCGGGCGATCGAACATGTTGTTGTTGATCGCGGTCTCGATGGTGAAGACCTTGAGCTTCTCGTTGGTGAGCCGGCCCATGCGGGTGACGCTGGTGTTCAGCTCACTCGTCTCGGGGTTCATGTACGAGTGACAGTTGCGCATCACCTTGGGGTTGTGGTGCGCGCGAAGGCTCCGGTAGCCGCAGAGACCGACCGAGACCGACTTGTGCCCCCCGTCCATGGGGACGAGGTTGAGGTTCACGTAGATGACGAGGTCGCTCTCCACCGCCCGGCGGTTGAGCTCGACCTCTTCGCCCACGTCGGTCGTGCCGACGTAGACCATGCCCTCGGGGTCTTCGGCGTCGTGGTTGTAGAGCTTGTCGGGCCAGTACTTGTCGAAGATGCGATCGCCCACCATGTGGCGCACCTCGAAGGCTTTCATCCGACGGTGCACGCTGGTGGCGATGATGAGCTCGACGTCGTCGACCCCGTGATCGGTCAGCAAGTCGAGCACGATGGTGAGCACCCGCTCACGGATGTCGGGCCGACGCATCGGCGGCAGGGGCAGCGAGATGTCGTCGATCGCGATCGTGACCTTCATGCCCGGCTTGAGCAGCGCGTAGAGCGGCTCCGAGTTCTCCGGGTGGTTGATCGCGAAGCGAATGGCCGCGTCGACGTCCTTGAGGGGCTTGATCGGCGGCTTGGTGTAGAGGACGCGGGTGCCCGTGGGCAGGTCCACGTCGACCAGCTGGTCCCCCGAGAACATGGTGCGCGGGGCGCTGCGGCTGTCGATGGTCACCAGGCAGGGATGGCTCATGGTCTTGTCTCTCGTAGAAGGGCTCTTCCCGTTTTGACTCAGGCGCTTCGGGCGGCGGAGTCGAGGGAGATGATGGGCCAGCTGTAGGCCTTGGCGAGCTGGGTGAGGCGCCGATCGGGGTTCACCGCTACCGGGTAGCGGACGATGGAGAGCATCGGCACGTCGGAGTAGCTGTCGGAGTAGGCGAAGCACTCGTCGAGGTCGTGGCCGTTTTCCCGCGCGTGGTCGCGCACGAGGATCGCCTTGTTGGGCCCGGCCACGACCGGCCGCAGGAGCTTGCCGGTGCAACGGAGGTTGTGCACCTCGAGGCGGTTCGCGATGTAACCGGTGGCGCCGAGATACTTGGCGACGTGCTCGATGACCACGTCGAGCGACCCCGAGATGAGGATGACGTCGTGGCCGTTGTCGATCGACGTCTGCACGAGGTCCTTCGCCCCCGGGTAGAGCGCAGGACGCACGATCCTGTCGAAGACGTCGTCGGCCAGGGTGACGAGCCGGTCCTCACTCATGCCTTGGAAGACCGAGTAGAGCGTCTCGTTGAACAGGCGCCGGTCACGCAGCTCGGCCCAGGCCATCGTGGGGGCCTTGAGGAGGGCACCACCGAGCTTCTGCATCACGTGCAGAGGTGTCGGTTGGTTGAGCAGGTAGTAGAGCGTCGGCGGGATGAGGTTCGTGGACACGAGCGTCCCGTCGACGTCGAAGTAGCTCGCGGGCATGGCCGCCATGCATTGCTTTACGAGACCTTGCGCGTCAAGCGCCCGAAATGACGCAACGCGACGTACGTGCGTCACTCAGTGCTTGAGCGCGGCCCGGAAGCGGTCGAGGCGGGCCTGAACCGCACCGTAGACCGTGCGGTCGGGGTAGCGGCCCTGGTCGTCGAGCTCGCCGGCCGGCATGCCCGTGAGCAGCTCGATGCCCTCTTCCACGGTCTCGATCGCGTAGATGTGGAAGGTGCCCTTCTCGATCGCGGCCGCCACGAGAAGGG
>JAUHZF010000341.1 GCA_030426145.1 Polyangia bacterium | reverse complement strand
GCACGCTCGTCTCGTCGCGCGTGACCACCGCCTTGATCTCGTTGGTGGTGCCGGTACCTCGAAAGAGCCCCTTGTGAAGGAACGCCGTGTGCGGCACGTCGAGGGCGTTCTCGGCCACGGCGTGCAGCGTGCCCTTGGCCGTCACGACCTTTCGCGCGGTGTGGTAGCGGGGGTCGTCGAGCTTGGGAGGGCGGTAGGGCTGACCCACGGGCTCCGACTCGGGGTTGCCCCAGATCCATACGTATCCATCCTGCTCCCGCGTGGGGTACTGAGGGACGGCGCGGCGCGGGAGCTCGGTCTTGCCGAGAAGTCCGGGGATCTTGCGGCAGTCGCCCTCCGTGTCGTACCTCCAGCCGTGATAGGGGCACTCGACCTGGCAGTCGACCACGCGGCCCAGCGACAGGGGCACGTTGCGGTGCGCGCAGCGATCGAGAAGCGCGCCCGGCTTGCCGCCCGGTCCGCGGAAGACGACGAGAGGCTGCCGGTGGAGTTTGCGCGACAGTGGTTTGCTCTTGCCGAGCTCGTCCGACGTGCAGATGACGTACCAGGCATCGCGGACCTCGGCGTAGCTGATTTTCCCCTCGAGCCCGTCGATGTCGACCGCGTCGTTCACGGCTTAGGCTTACCGCAAGCGGACGAGCGCGGCACGCCCGGCCACGCGGCTCACTTGGCGGAGAGGGAGATCCGGCCGCGGTCGAGGTCGACCTCGAGCACCCGAACCGACAAGGTGGCCCCCACGCTGACCACGTCGCTCGGGTGCTGGACGAAGCGGTCGGCCAGCTGCGAGATGTGCACCAGCCCGTCCTGCTTGACGCCCACGTCGACGAAGGCGCCGAAGTTCGTCACGTTGGTGACCACCCCTTCGAGCACCATTCCGGGCCTGAGGTCCTCCAGCGTACGAACGTCGTCGCGAAAAGCAGGGGGACGGAAGGCGTCGCGGGGGTCGCGGCCCGGCTTCTCGAGCTCGGCCAGGATGTCGGCCAGCGTGAACGCCCCTGCCTCTTCCTCGTAGCGACTGCGATCGATGTTCGACACGAGCTGAGGTCGCTTGACCAGCTCCGACACCGAGACCCCGACGTCGCGCGCCATGCGCTCGACGAGCGTGTAGCGCTCCGGGTGCACGGCACTTGCGTCGAGCGGGTGGTCACCGTCAGGGATGCGCAGGAAACCCGCCGCTTGCTCGAAGGCCTTGGGTCCAACCCCCGGCACGTCGAGCAGCTGCTTCCGACGGCGAAAGCGACCGTGCACCTCGCGATGCGAGACGATGGCCTGGCTCTGCTTCGAACCGAGGCCCGCAACCCGCGCGAGCAGCGACGGGCTCGCGGTGTTGAGCGACACCCCGACGCCATTGACGGCGTCTTCGACGACCTCGTCCAGCTTGGAGGCGAGCAGCTTGGCCGGCACGTCGTGCTGATACTGGCCGACGCCGATGCTCGCGGGGTCGATCTTCACCAGCTCTGCCAGCGGATCCTGCAGGCGACGCCCGATGCTCACGGCCCCACGTACGACGACGTCGACGTGGCCGAGCTCTTCGCGGGCGACGTCGCTGGCCGAGTAGATGCTCGCCCCCGCTTCGTTCACGCTGACGACGATGGCCTCCGGGCCCAATGCGTCGCGCACGAAAGCCTGGGTCTCCCGACCGTGGGTGCCGTTGCCCACCGCGACCGCCTCCGCTTTCACGCGGTCGACGAGGCGGCGCAAGGTGGTCTCGGCCTCGGCGAGCTTCCGATCCCCCTGCACGAGGTAGATGGTGTCGTGGGCCACCAGCGCGCCGGTGCGGTCGAGGGCGACACACTTGCAGCCGGTGCGCTGGCCCGGATCGATGGCGACGATGGGTCGCTCGCCGAAGGGCGCGGCGAGGAGGAGATCACGAAGGTTGGTGGCGAAGACGGCCACGGCGTCGTGGTGCGCGCGGTCGGCAAGCTCGGCGCGCAGCTCCGACACCGCGCGCGGCATCATGAGCCGCTTGAGGGCATCGCCAGCAGCCTCGTCGAGATGGCGCGCCCACGGCGTGCCGCCACGCACCACGCGTTGCGTGAGCCATCGATGTAGCCGTTGGTCATCGTCGAGACCGAGCCCAACCCGCAACACCTTCTCGGCTTCTCCCCGACAGAGCGCGAGGTAACGATGGGTGGCCATGCGCCCATAGGGCTCCACGCGTCCGGCATGGTCGTCGTACTTGGTGCGCTCCTTCTTGGCCTTGCCGACCTTGGTGACGCGAAACTGCCCGTGCCGCGCGACGATTTCACGCACGTGGCGGCGACCGACGGGCTCATCGGCGATCCGCTCCGCGCAGATGTCGCGTGCGCCCGCGAGGGCGGCTTCCACGTCCTCGACCTCGCGCTTGGCGTCGACGAAGGCCTTGGCCGCGTGCCGCGGGTCGGGGCCCTTCGCCTGCCGCCACATCTGCTCTGCGAGCGGACCGAGGCCCCGCTCGAGGGCCATGGTGGCGCGGGTGCGCCGCTTGGGCTTGAAGGGGGCGTAGAGGTCTTCGAGCTCGGTCTTGCTCGTCGCGGCCTCGATCTGCCGCCTCAGCTCAGGGGTGAGCGCGCCCTGCTCCTCGATGGACGCGAGGATGGCCGACCGACGCTCTCCAAGCTGCGCGAGGTAGGTGCGTCGCTCGGCGATGGCGCGGATCTGCACCTCGTCGAGCCCGCCGGTGGCCTCTTTGCGATACCGCGCGATGAACGGCACCGTGGCCCCCCCATCGAGTAGAGACACCACGGCGTCGACGCCGCGCGGCGGGAGCTTCAGGTCCTTGGCGACGATGGAGGCGAGGTTGGCCATGGGGTCGGACCATCCACGAGCCCGAGGCAGCCATCAACCCCTCCCGACGAGAGATCGACCAAGACGCTGGAACCCACGACTCACTCGCGGCCGACATGAATGTTCGGGCAGGCAGTCTCCCCCCATGGCCGCAAGCGCGTGGCGCCTGTCGATGCCGCAACACCGCCCTCGACGGCGGCAGCGCCTCCGCTGCCGCCCGTCTCCGCGGCCTCAGGCGCGCCGGTACATGGTCATCACGCAGGCGCCGCCGAGGCCGAGGTTGTGCTGGAGCGCGACCTTGGCGCCTTCGACCTGACGCTGCTCGGCTTGACCACGGAGTTGCCACACCAGCTCGGTGCATTGTGCGAGGCCGGTGGCGCCGAGGGGGTGGCCCTTGGAGAGCAGACCACCGGAGGGATTGGTGACGTACTTTCCACCGTAAGTGTTGTCGCCGTCCCAGATGAACTTCTCGGCTTGGCCCTCAGGGCAGAGGCCGATGGCCTCGTAGGTGAGCAGCTCGTTGGCGGTGAAGCAGTCGTGCAGCTCGACGACGTCGATATCCTCCGGGCCGAGGCCCGCTTGCTCGTACACCTTCTGCGAGGCGTCCTTGGCCATGTCGTAGCCGATGACCTTGATCATGGACTGTTCCTCGAAGGTGCTCGGGAAGTCGGTCGTCATGGCCTGACCTGCGATGTAGACGTCGGCTTTACCGTGCTTCTTGGCGAAGTCCTCGTTGCAGACGATGGCCGCGGCAGCGCCGCAGGTGGGCGGACAGCATTGGTAGCGGGTGAGCGGGTCGAAGACCTCGGGCGACGCCAAGATCTCTTCCACGCTGAGCTCTTCGCGGAAGAGCGCGAAGGGGTTCTTCGCCGCGTGCTTGCGAGCCTTCTCGCTGATCTTGGCGAAGGTCTCCCGCTTGGTGCCGTGCTTCCAGCGGTACTCGCGGCCGGCGCCCCCGAAGAACTGCGCCGCCGGCGGCGCCTGAGCGAAGCCCTGCAAGTCGTTCATGGTGTCGGCGAACTTGCCCATGGGGTTGGGCCGGTCGTCGTACTTGCTGCCGAGCGCCCCCTTCTCCATCTGCTCGAAGCCAATGGCCATGGCGCAATCGACCATGCCTCCTTTCACCGCTTGCACCGCCAACATGAGCGCGCTCGAGCCGGTGGAGCAGTTGTTGTTGACGTTGAAGACGGGGATCCCCGTCATGCCCAGCTCGTAGAAGACGCGCTGCCCGCAGGTGCTGTCACCGTAGACGTAGCCCGCGTAGGCCTGCTTCACGTCCTTGAAGTCGATGCCCGCATCTTTCAATGCAGCGCGGCCCGCGCCGGTAGCCATGACGTCGTAGGGGTCGCTCTTGCCCGGCTTGCCGAACTTGACCATCCCCACGCCGATGACGAATGCCTTGTCACTCATGATGTCTCTCCTTCGATTGACGCGTGATGGTCGCTCACGCCAGCAGCTTGCTCATGAACCCGAGCCGATGGGTGACGGTGATATCGCCGTCGATGCGGACCTTGCCGCGCTGGAAGAATCCTCTGAGGTCGCCGCCGGAGCAGAGGGCTTCGAGGTCCTCGTCGCTCAAGGCGAGCGTCACGGCCGGCTCGCCGGCAAGCTCCTCTCGCACCTCGCCCTTCACGAAGTCCAGGGTGTAGCCGTGCTCGGGATGGGCGACGCGTAGCCCGACCACCGCCTTCACCTCGTCCTTGAGCGCGGGATTGTCGGCGAGGGCCTTCTTCAAGGCCTCGGCCACACGTGGACCCGCCGCTTCGCGCGACGGGCCGGTGGGCGCCGTCGATGCCTCCAGGCCTTCGCCGGCCGCTTTCAGCTCGGCGACCTTCTGTTTGGCCCAGGCGGGATCGATCTTGGAGAGGAAGGTGAGCTTCTGGCTCGCCATCACGTCGCCGCCGATCTTGAGCTGGCCGCCAAAGTAGAGCTTCTGCGCGTCGGCCTTGCCGCTCGTCATGTCCATGAAGTCGGCTTCCGTGATCTCGAGGGTGCAGTCGGGCTTGGTGGTCTCCCCTGCCCCGACCGCTCCGGGTGCGGTCTTCAGATCGACGGTCCAGACGCTGGCCGGGTCGGTCAGCTTGAATTGGTAGACCTTGCCGATCTTCTCCACGAGCTCGGGGTGCTCCGTGACGTAAGCCTTGATGCCGAGGAAGACATCGCCGCTGAGCGGGCCCGAGGGTTCTGGCGCCGCCCCCCCGCCCCCGCGCTTCGCCATCTGATCCGTCACGAGGCTAGGATCGAGTTTCTGGAGAAAGGTGAGCTTTTGGCTCGCCATCACGTCGCCTGCGATCTGCAGCTGCCCGCCGAAGTAGAGCTTCTGCGGGTCAGCTTTGCCGGTGCACATGTCCATGAAGTCGCCATCGGTGAGCGTCAGTGTGCAGTCTGGCTTGGCGGTTTCACCCTCGCCCACGGCTCCGCTCTTGGCGTCGATGGTCCAGGTGCTCGCCGGATCCGTGAGCTTGAACTGGAAGATCTTGCCGACCTTCTGAACCGTGTCCGGGTTGCCCTGCAGGAACACACCAATGGCGTTGAAGATGTCGGCACTGATGGGCACCTTGGGCGCCTCGGCGGCCGCGGCCTTTGGTGCCTTGGGCTTCACCTTCTTCTCCGGGACCTGGTCGTAGAGTGTGATCGCGGCGTTCTGGAGGACGACCTCGTCGCGCTCCTTCACCTTGCAGACGAAGACGACCTTGCCGTCCTCTTTCCACATCTCGGTGAGCAGGGTCTCGCCGGGGAAGACACTCTTGGAGAAGCGGACGTCGATGCTCTCGAACAACCTGGGGTCGCCCTTGCCGAAGTGCTTGAGCACGTGGCGCGCGGCGTAGCCCATGGTGCACAGGCCGTGGAGAATGGGTCGCTCGAAGCCGAAGGCTTTGGCGAAGCTGGGGTCGGCGTGGAGCGGGTTCCAGTCGCCACTCAGTCGGTAGAGCAGGGCCTGGTTCTCTTCGATCTTCTGCTCCTCCACCGCGTCGGGCTTGCGGTCGGGGGCCACGTTCTTCTTCTCCTTGGGCCCGGGGTCACCACCCCAACCGCCCGCGCCCTTGATGAAGGCGGTGAAGACGTTGGTGATGAGCAGGTCGCCGTCGTCGTCGAAGCTCTCGGTCTCGGTGACGATGAGCGCGCCCTTGCCTTTGTCGAAGATGTCGGTGATGCGCGAGCGGTGGGTGAGCTTGGCCTTGGGCGGCAAAGGGCGATGCAGGGTCATTTTCTGCTCGCCGTGGAGCAGGCGCTCGAGCCCGTAGTTGAGGCCGGGGGCCATCGTGCCCTCCTTGGCCATGGCGAGGATGCTGTTGATCACGGGAATGACACCGTACGTCGGCACGGCGACGAAGCCGTCCTTGTGCATCTCGTAGGCGTAGCGAAGCTCGGCATCGTCGAGCGGGTCGGCCGCCGCTCCTACCCCCAACGCGTAGATCGCGAGGTCACGCTCGTCGTAACTCGAGGTGGTCTTGGGGTACTCGAAGCCCAACGCCTGGTCGACGTCGATGAACGCGTTGCCCCCCTTCGAAGGGCCGGCCTCGATGTTGTCCATGATGGGCGCCATCGACTGCATGATGTCGGCGGGCACCGTGCGCTCGTCGAAGCCGGCGATCTGCTTCCAGCTCTTCTCGACGTCTTCGATGCGCATCTCACGGCCGAGGCGCATGAGCTTGCCTTTGGCCCGCTCGAAGCGAAGCTTGCCGTAGAAGCCGCCTCCGACCTCGTACAGGCCTCCGGTGTCGTCGCAGGACTCGTGGCAGAGATAGGCGACGAGGGGACTGACGTACTCGGGCCGGAGCGCGTCGATGAGGTTGGGCGGGAGCACCGTCTCGGTGAGACGTGACCCCGCGAGGGGGGCGACCGTATTGACGACGATGCCCTTCTTACGTCCCTCGATGGCCAGCGTGTTGGAGAAGCCGAGGAGGCCGAGCTTGGCCATGGCGTAGTTGGCCTGGCCGAAGTTTCCGTAGATGCCAGCCGCGCTGGCCGTCATCACGATGCGGCCGTAGCCCTGCTCCCGCATGTGGGGCCAGGCGGCGTGGGTGACCTTGAAGCTGCCGTAGACGTGGACGCGGTAGATCTTCTCCCAGTCGTCTTCGGTCATCTTGTGGAAGCTGACGTCGCGCAGGATGCCCGCGTTGTTCACCACCACGTCGATGCGACCGTAGGTATCCAGTGCGGTCTGCACGATCTTGTCGCCATCTTCCACCGAGTCGTAGTTGGCCACGGCTTCACCACCGGCCTCCTTGATCTCGGCCACCACGAGATCGGCCGCGCGTCCGCTGCCACCGCCGCCGTGGATGTCGCCCCCGAGGTCGTTGACCACCACCTTGGCTCCGCGTGACGCGAAGAGCTTGGCGTGCGCCTTTCCGAGACCATTGCCCGCACCGGTAACGACCACGACGCGGTCGTCGAATCTCAGCTCTGCCATCCCCACTCCTGTCGATCGAGCCGCTACCGGCGAGACGTCGTCCGGGGCGCCCGATGTTTCGTGTGCGAAAGGTTTTGTCTCGCCGAGGGGTCCCCGTCAAGGCTCGGGTGAGGTCACGGCTACTTCTTCTGCGCCGCGCGCTTCGCCTGACGCTTGCCGGTCTTGGTACCGGCCCGCGCCCGCTCGTAGACGGCCAGGTAGTCGTCCACGCTCACGCGTGCCACCGCCTCTCCGATCACCTCGAGAGGCAGGTCCTCGAGGCGCTTGAAGCGCACACAGGCTTTGCCTGCATCGAGCTTCTTGCCCGCGTCGGCGTAGGCCTTCTCGAACCACGCGCGGTGCGCCTCATCGCCGTAGGTGCACATCATGTAGATGGCCATGTGGCGACTCTGGGAGGCCAACGACACGAACTGCAGCGGCTTGCCGTTGTAGGTGTTGGGGTAGCGCTTCAGAGGCACCACGTAGTGGATGAAGTTGCCCTCCACCTGCTCCTGATAGCCCTTGGGCAGGTTCTTGCGGATGACGCTGCGCACCTTGGCCAGCGCCTTGCGGCGATCGTCGGGGAGGGCGTCGAGTAGCTCCTTGGCAGTGGTCATGCCTTTGGCGTCTCCGAGGTAAAGGCGGGACACAAGCCCCGCCGAACGCCTGATGGGTAGCGCTACGGGGCTGCCTGACATGGCCCGCCGTCTATCGAACGCCATGAGAGCGGCCACCGACGAGCCGGCTTGCTGCGCCATGGCCGTCGGGATCATGCTCGCACTGCAGCATGAGCGTGCATGGCCATCCTCGGGGTGTGAGCAAGACGACCCACCATCTGCATCTTCACGTAGATGGTCCCGCGTGGTTCGACGTGCGCCGGTTCGCCGTTCGCGAGGCGATGAACGAGCCCTTCGCCGTCGAGCTGGAGGTCACCAGCGACGACCACGACATCGACCTCGACGCGCTCGTGGGCTCGCAAGCCCGCTTCGAGCTTCAGCGAGACCACGAGAAGGTCCGCCGGAAATGGGCCGGGATCGTCACCCGGTGCGAGCAGGTCGACGTCGACGAGCTCTCGACCTACCAGCTGGTGATCCACCCCCGCCTGTGGCTGCTGACCCAGCGGCGGCAGTACCGGGTGTTCCAACGGATGAGCGACCCCGAGGTCGTGCGCGCCATCCTCGCGGAGTGGAACATCGAGCCGACGAGCCGCATCGACGAGGGGCTCTACCTCGCACGCAAGTACCGGGTGCAGTACGCAGAAACCGACTACGCCTTCGTGAGCCGACTGCTCGAGGACAGCGGGATCAGCTTCTACTTCGAGGATGAAGACACCAACAACAAGCTCATCCTCGACGACGCCCCTCACGGCGGCGCGCTCCGAAGCGAGCCCATCGGCTTCGAGCCTCGACCCATGGGCGAGCTGCGCCACGACTTCGCCCACCGCATCGAGGTGACCCGGCAGCTCCGCCCCGGTCGCTACACCCAGCGCGATGTCGACTACCGGCAGCGCGCCGAGGTCCCGCTGGTGGCCTCGGACGAGGTGGATGGTCTCGAGGCGCGCTTCGAGCGGTTCCACCTCAACTACGGCGCCTTTCTCTACGCGGCGCAAGCAGGGGGAGAGACGCCGGTGGCCGACGACCGTGGGGCCTTCCGCGTCAACCTGGAGGTCGGGGAACGGCAGGCTTCCCGCCGACTTGCCGCACAACGCGCGGACGCGCGTCGATGCTTCTTCGTCGGAAACGCCCACGACGTGTCGCCGGGCTTGGTCGCTCATTTCGCGGGTCATCCACGTCCCGAGCTGGCTGAGGGCCGTGGCTGGCTCGTGCTTCAGAGCCTCCTCACCGGAAATGCCCTCGGCGAGTGGACCCACGAGGCCGAAGCCACGACGACGACGGTCGCCTATCACCCACCACTGCGCACGCCCAAGCCGCGTACGCGCGGCATCGAGAGTGCGACCGTGGTGGGTCCGGTAGGTGAAGAGATCCACTGCGACGAGTTCGCCCGCATTCGCGTCCAGTTCCACTGGGACCGGGAGGGACAGCGAGACCCCAATGCCTCCTGCTGGATTCCCGTCAACCAACCTTGGGGCGGTGCAGGCTTCGGTGCCGTGAACCTGCCCCGGGTCGGACAGGAGGTCCTGATCGACTTCCTCGGCGAGGACCCCGATCGGCCGGTCGTGGTGGGTCGCGTGTACACCGTCACCAACCCTGTCCCCTACGCGCTCCCGGACCACAAGACGGTGAGTGGCATCCGGTCGGAGACGGCCAACCACCCGATCAAGCAGCTGCTGCAGCAGGCCCTCACGCAGGGCATCGATGGAGTCGTCGACGCGGTGGGCCAGCAGGTCGGCGATGCCATCGGGGACGCCGTGGGCGATGCGATCGGAGGCCGCCTCGGAGAGATGATCGGCGACGGACTGGGTCAGATGGCGAGCGGAGCGCTGTCCAAGGCCATCGACAAGGCGACCAACGAGATGGGAACGCCGGAATCACCGCTCGGTTCCTTGATCCCAGACATGGCGGGCATGTTGTCTCGCTTCCCCAACCCCGGGGGCGCCTTGTTCTCCACCATCAAAGACGCCATCGACGCCGACGACGACGAGCCGACCGGTCCGCCCGTGGCGACCCAGACCCCATCCCGTGCCACGGCAGCCCCTTTGAGGGTGCAGTCACCCCATACGGCACCGGTTCGGTCCGATGCCGTCGATGCCGCCATGTCGGGCGACGCGATGCTCGGCGGGGCCGAGGACGAGGTCGTGGGCGGTGGCGAAGAACCGCTTCCCGAAGCGCCTGGGGTCGGTCCTCAACCCGAGCTGGCCGAGACCCCGCCGCTCCCCGAGACCCCGAAACCCGAAGTGCCGATGGACCTGCGACGCATGAACGACGCGATGGCCAACGGCTTCGGCGCCTTCTCCCCCACCTCGGAGACTCAGCACTGGCTCGGGAGCGAGGTGACGATGGACGACACGTCCGGCGGCGAGCGCCTCTACATCCATGGCCGCAGATTGCGGCATCGACAGCGGACGGCTCAGCATCGTCGGCAACGAATTCCCCGCGATCCAAACCGTCGCAAGCAACGCGCAAGCCTGCGACGGCCTT
>JAUHZF010000340.1 GCA_030426145.1 Polyangia bacterium | reverse complement strand
CGAGGGCGCTCTCCGGGAGGGCGTCGACGTAGCCGTTGGTGGCCGCGAAGATGATGAGGATTTGCCGCTGGACCTCGAGCGGGACGTACTGGCCCTGCTTGAGGATCTCGACGAGGCGAGCGCCGCGCTCGAGCTGGGCTCGGGTCTTGGCGTCGAGGTCGGAGGCGAACTGCGAGAAGGCCGCCAGCTCGCGGTACTGCGCGAGCTCGAGGCGGAGGGTACCGGCGATCTTCTTCATGGCGCCGATCTGGGCGGTACCACCCACGCGGCTGACCGAGATGCCGACGTTGACCGCGGGACGGACGCCGGAGAAGAAGAGGTCGCTCTCCAGGAAGATCTGGCCGTCGGTGATGCTGATGACGTTGGTCGGAATGTAGGCCGAGACGTCACCGGCTTGGGTCTCGATGATGGGCAGTGCCGTCAGCGAGCCGCCAGAGTGCGGGTCCTTCTTGATCTCGTAGTCGCTGGCCAGGAGCTTGTCGTGGAGCTTCTGCGAGAGCTTCTTCGCGGCCTTCTTGTCTTCCTTCTCGCGGGCCTCTTCGAGCTCGGCGAAGAGCTTGCCGTCGACGAGCTTGTAGGCGGCTTCTTCGCTGCTCTCGTGGCCGGGGGCGCCCACGTGAACCTCGCCGTCTTCACCACGGAAGGCGGCGTCGCCGGCGGGGATCTTCGCATCCTTCTTCACCACGTAGAGGCGGTCGGCCATCTTGGCCGCGCGCTCGAGGAGGCGGGAGTGCACGTAGAAGACGTCGCCGGGGAAGGCCTCGCGACCCGGCGGGCGGCGAAGGAGCAGCGACAGCTGACGGTAGGCGACGGCCTGCTTGGAGAGGTCATCGTAGATGACGAGCGCGTGGCGGCCCGTGTCGCGGAAGTACTCGCCCAGGGTGACGCCGGTGTAGGGCGCGATGAACTGGAGCGGAGCGGCCTCGGACGCGGTCGCGGAGACGACGACGGTGTACTCCATGGCGCCGTAGCTCTCGAGCCGGTCGACGACCTGACGCACCGTCGAGCGCTTCTGGCCGATGGCGACGTACACGCAGAACATGTCGTTGCCGCGCTGGTTGATGATGGTGTCGATCGCGATGGCCGTCTTGCCGGTCTGACGGTCGCCGATGATGAGCTCGCGCTGACCGCGGCCGATCGGGATCATCGAGTCGATCGCCTTGATGCCGGTCTGCATCGGCTCGGTCACGGGCTGGCGGGCGATGATGCCCGGCGCCTTGACCTCGACGCGGCTCTTCACGTCGCTCTCGATGGGGCCCTTGCCGTCGATGGGACGACCGAGGGCGTCGACCACGCGACCGAGCACGGCGTCACCGACGGGGACGTCCATGATGCGGCCGGTGCGCTTGACCTTCGTGCCCTCGGTGACCGCGGAGGCGTTGCCGAAGAGGGCGCAGCCGACGTTGTCCTGCTCGAGGTTCAGCACGAGGCCGGTGATGGGCTCGACGCCTTCCGGCGTGAACTCGACGAGCTCACCGGCCATGGCCTCGGTGAGGCCGTGGACACGGGCGATACCGTCGCCGACCAGAAGGACGGTGCCGGTCTCCGAGACGCTGGGAGCGCCCTGGATGTTTTGGATTTGCTTCTTGATGATCTGGGAGATCTCTTCGGCGCGAAGCTGCATGGCGTGGGTTTCCTCGGGGTAGGGGTCCTCGTGCGCGCACGAGGGTAAAGGTCAGGTCTGGTGGTGGGGCTCAGCGCTGGCGGAGCGAGTCGGCGAGCTGGTTGAGGCGGCCACGAAGGCTGCCGTCGATGACGCGGTCACCGATCTGGGTGACGAGGCCTCCGATGAGGTTCTCGTCGACGTCGTAGGAGACGACGACCTTCTTCTTGGTCTCCGACTCCAGCTTCTTCTCGAGCTTGGCCTTGTAGGCGTCGCTCAGCTTGCGGGCGCTACGCACCTCGGCGCGCAGAATGCCGAGCTCGTCGTCGGCCATGGCCTCGAGCAGCAGCGCGAGGTCGGGGAGCACGACGAGGCGTTGGCGCTCGGCCAGCATCGAGACCGTGCGGATCACCATGGCGTCGGCGCTCAGCTTGGTCCCGATGCTCTCGACGACCGCCTTACGCGCGTCGTCGTTGACCATCGGGTCGCTCTCGAGCGCCTGGAACTCGGCGCTGCCCGCGTAGGCATCGGCGTAGGCGCGCACGGCGTCGACCGCTTCGCGGAGCTTTCCCTTTTCTTTGGCGAGATCGAAGATCGCGCGGGCGTAGCGGCGTGCGACGGCTTCCTGGCTCATGCGGCACCTCCGTCCTTGTTCAGGGCTTCTGCGAGCTGGTCGAGATACTCGTCCTCGAGCCGGTCGTGGTCGGCCTTGCCGATGGCGCTCCCGAGCAGCGTCTCCGCCGCGGCGAGCGCGTCTTCGAGGGCCTGTCGCGAGAGGTCATCCCGCGCGGTCTTCTGCTCCTGCGAGATGCGGAAGGCGGCGTCGGCGAGCAGGCGCTCGCGGGTTTCGGCCATCTCCTCGCGCACGTGCTTCTCTTCGACCTCGCCCTCGGCCTTGTATTGGTCGCGCAGCTCTTCGAGCCGCCCGTCGAGGTTGTCGAGCTCGCTCTCGTACTTCTCGAGGCGGGCCTTGGCGCTCTTCTTGATCTCCTGCGCCCGGTCGATCTCCTCCATGATGCTCGCGCGCCGCTTCTTGAGGGCCTCGCCCATGGGGCGGCGGCCGAAGCGAACGAGCAGGAAGAGCAGTACGCCGACGTTGATCACGTTGGCGAGGAGGGGGATCGGTTGGTTGCGACGGTCGCAGTGATCGTCGTGGTTCTCGTAGCGGTAGGGGTGGGGCGTGAGGCGCCACTTCCACCAGTCGCCGCTGCCCTTGGGGCTGGGTGGTGGCACGGCCTTTTCGTTGTTCACCCCGAGCCAACCGTGGAACAGGTTGATGTCCTTGGGTCGGTCGTTGTGGCCGTCGCCGAGACAGAGGCCGTGTTCATCGCGCGGCTCGCGGGGCTTGGCCGCGGGCTCGGCAGGAACCATCGGCACGGGGCCACGAGGTACGACCTGCGCCTGGCCCTTCTGCGCCGCCTGAGCTTTCTTCAGCGCTTCCATGCGCTTGCGAAGCGACTCGGGGATCTGACGACCCGGGCCCAGCGGCGGGTGGCCAGCCGGCAGGCCCTGGGTGGGCTCGGCGCCCTTGGTGTCGGGCTTCGGCGTGATGGGGGTACCCTGAGGCGCCTTGGGCGCAGGAGCCGCGGGAGGCGGCGCCTTGGGCGCGGGGGCCGCAGGAGGCGGTGCTTTCGGCGCAGGAGCCGGCGGCGCCTTCGGGGCGGGCGCTGGGGCTGGCGCCGGAGCGGGCTGAGCCGAGGCGTTGGTGATGTAGAGGCTCCCCACCGCGCCAGCGGCGACGACGAGGGCCATGGCGGTCGTGCGCTTCATGCTCGGGCCTCCTTGGCGTCGACCTCGCGGCCGAGCACCTTGCTCGCGATGGCAGCGGCGAGGGGGGCACGCTCCTTCTCGAGGTCGGCTTCGATGGCCTTTACCTCTGTGTGGAGCTTCGACATGCCCTCATCGAGCTTGGACGTCATGGCGTTGCGGGCGCTGTCGAGGAGTTCGGTCTCGACCTTCTTCACCCGGGCGCGCACCACCTCTCGGTCGGCGGCGGCCTCGCGACGAATCGAGTCCAGCTTTTCGTCGAGCTCTTCCTTAATCTTGATGGCCTCTTCGTCCATCGTGCGGCCTTCTTCGATCTCGCCGGTCGTCATCTTCTCGCGGCGCTCGAAGACCTTGATCATCGGATCGAAGATCAGGTCCTTCATGATCACCACGAAGGCGCCGAAGAGAATGAAATGAATGAAGAACGTGGGGTCGAGGTCCACGTTCACGGCGCTCGACATCAGGAGATGCTCGGCACTTGAGGAGTGGGTCTGAAAGATTCCCAGCATTTGCGGGTCTACTCGTTTCGGCTGCGTGCGGTTGTCGCCTGCAGCGGACGCGCGCGCACATATCACCCATGGGCGTTCGCGCAAACCCTTACTGCTCTCCGACACTTCCGCGTCGGTGGACTACGCACTTGTCCAGTCTTCGGTTCGGATGCTTTCGAAGGCGGCGTAGGCCGGTTGGCGGCGGGTGACCAGGGTTTGCTCGCGGCTGGAGGCGATGGCGGCGATCATGACGTCGTCCACGTCGGCGTCAGCTCCGATCGTCGAGCGGTATTTTGCGAATCGTTGCGCAGCTTTGAGGTCGTAGGGGGCCACGCGAATGGCGGCGACGAGCCGAACCATGTCTTGCATGAGCTTCGGGTTCTTCTCCCGGCGCGCCGCCACGAGAAGCTGGCTGACGCTGATCACGCTCGTCCAGCGTTGTCGGCTCGGCACTTGGCTCAGCCGCCGGATGAGAGGTGCGGGCGGGGCGGAGCGCAGGAGCTCCATGAGGGTGCTGGCGTCGAGGAGGTAGCTCATCGGGGTTTGCGGAAGAGCGCGGTCTGGCTGAGGTCGACGTTCATCTGGTCGACGAACGCGTCGTGGTCGCAGGTTCCGCTCAGTGAGAGGAGGGGATCGGGGCCGTTTTCGGCCGGGTCGGCCGGCTCCATGCGTTCGACCTCTTCGTAGGGGACGAGGGCGGCGACGGGCACCTTCTCGCGAAAGACCACCGTGCGGGCCTTCATGCGCTCGGCCGCCTGGACCGCGGCTTGGCCGTGGGCCGACAGCTGCTGGACCTCGAGACCGTACTTCTGCATCGCACCCAAGGTAATCGATGGGCCCCGCGAAGTCAGCTGAGGCCGGATTCGACGGTGGCTACCCAAGCATCGACCCACGCCACCTCGGGCTCGGGCTCGTCCTCCGCGCGGGCGTCGGCGGCCCTCAGGGCCTCTGCCGCGCGCGGGTTTCGGAACCAGTCTTCGTCGAAGCGCTCCTGGAACGAGACGGCCTCCTGCTGCGCGGCGAAGCGCGCGACGAAGCGCGTTCCCGCGCGCGGGTGGAGCATCGGCAGGGCCCCGAGGAGCGGGGCGCGATCGGTGTGGAGACGGGTCCCGAGGTCGGCGTGGCGCTCGCGCGCCGCGCCGACGCCATCGCGCAAGGCTTCTTGCGCGAGGAACGCCGCCGCCCGCAGTCGAGCTTCGACGAGCGCCGCGCGCGAGAGCGCGCGCCGCACGGCGCGTGCACGGTCGCGACCGAGCGACAGATGGCGCTGCAGCCACGGCTCGCTGCGCACCAGGTCGGCGAAGAGCCGCCGGCGGCGGGCTTCGCGTCCGCCGTCGGCCGTGCAGTGGAGCACGAAGGGCACCGAGCGCGGACGCCCCGCGCGGAGAATGGCCACCCCGAGCTCGCCGAGGTCGCGGGCGAAGGTGCTGGCGCCCCAGACGTTGGGGCTGAGCAGCCGGCTCGGCAGCGTGAGCCCCTCCAGCAGCCCCGTCGACGTGAAGAGCTGCTCGGCCCAGCCGTCGCGCACGCGCGGCCATCCCGCGTCGGCGTCGCGGGCGAGCACGTGGGGGATGGCGTCGGCGTAGGGGCGCATGCCGACGACGTCGCGCGCGACGTCGTCGGTGGCGTCGAGCAGGCGCTCCGCGAGGAGGATGGCTTCGGGCTGCGCGGGAGGTGGATGCGCGTCGAAGGCGTCGAGCGCCTCGGCGCTCGCGGCTTCGACCGCGGTCGCGAACGAGGTCGCGTGCAGCTCGCGCTGCGGCGGGGTGTCGGCGGTGAGCCACGCTGCGCGGTGCACGAAGGCGTCGCGATCACGCCAACGTTGCGCGACGGCGGAGCGGGACGACCAACGGCGCTGATCGGACGAGAGCCGTTCGCGCCAGGCCTTCAGGCCTGACGCGAGCGGGTCGGGGTCGGAGCTGCCGTCCTGGGCGCTGGGCACCCACAGACCGCCGGCCGAGATCATGGGGGGCAGGACGAGGCCCGACGGCTTCTGCGCCGCGTCGTCGAGCCAACTCAGCATCGCAAGGGTGGTCGTCTCGCCGCGGCCGAGCGCACGCTCGGCCGCTTCGAGGCGGCGGGCCGCCGCCTCGAGGGCCAGGTCTTCGCGTAGTGGGTCCTCGGGTCGCATCAGCCGTGAATGGTGGCGCCGCCGCCGAGGGAGGCGATGATTTCACCCTCGAGGCGGGCGAGCTCGGCGAGGCGCGCGTCGACGCGCGCCTCGTCGCCCGTGGCTTCGATCGCGAGGCCACGGAGGAGGGTGTAGTGCTTGGCCTCGCTGGCCATGAGCTCGCGGTAGAAGTCAGCCTCTTCCGTGTGGCCTCGCTCGGCGAGGGCGGTGGCGAGCAGCTTGAAGCGTTCACAAGAGCGCGCCTCGATGATCGCACCCACGCAGAGCTTGTCGATGGGGCCGAAGAACCCGTGCGCGCCCCTCACCGTGGCCGAGGCCTGCTTTCGAAGCTGGGCGGCATAAGCGTCGACCGGGGGCGTGCCGAGGGCGAGACCTCGGGTCTCGAGCGCATCGAGCACACGGTCGAAGTGGTCGAGCTCCTCCTTGGCCAGCTCGACCAAGCGTCGCACCACCGTAGGTCGATCGTGCAGTCGACCGGCGAGGGACATCGCCATGGTCGCCGCCTTCATCTCGCAATGAGCGTGGTCGACGAGGATCTCGTCGAGCGCGTCCACGGCTCCCTCGGCCCAGGACGGATCGGTGGCGCAGGTGAGACAGAACATCGGGCGGGGAATCTACCCCAGCCTTCAGGGATCCTGCACGTTGAGACCGAGCGACTCGAGGTAGACGCCGGCCTGGATCATGATGAGCGTGGCGCTCGGCCCGACCAGGGTGCGGCGTACGGCCGCCTGTACGCCGAAGCGCGGGTCGAGGTAGCCGAAGCCCGCGCTCAGCTGGTGCGAGGGGTCGAGGTCGCTGGCCGCCATGAGGTCGAAGCGATACCCGAGCCGCACCGGAAAGCGACTCGCGATGAGATACTCGCCGCCGGCCATGGCGCGCGGACTCACCTCCGACCAAGACGTGAGGTCGGCGAGGCCGTCGGCCTCGATGGTGAAGTCTTCGGTGGCCCAAGCGATGCCGCCGCCCACCGTGGTGGGGAGCAGCCCGTTGTTCGGGTAGGTGAGATTGGTGCCGACGACGGAGATGTGGAGCTCGTCGGTCGCGCGCACGGTCACCCCCGCGTCGAACGTGAACGTGTTCACCAGCGCCTCGCGCTGCGTGGGATCGTCTGCTTCGCGCAGGCCGCCGCTCACGCGGCTGTCGCCGAGCACGCCGAGCCCTTCTTGCTGCAGGCTCAGGTAACGACCGCCGAGCCCAACGTGGAAGGCGTCGCTGATGGCGAAGGCGAGGGCCGCACGCACGTCGATCGAGCTTCGATCGACGCCGTCGCTGTCTTGAAAGCCGCCCACGAGCGAAAAGGCGCCGGAGAAGCGGCGCGTCGAATCGACGATCGACCCGCCGTAGAGGTGCCGGCCGGCCTCGGGCGTGAACTGGGCGAGAGCGTCGATGTGATAGACGCGCGTCAGGCCGAGGTTGGCGGGGTTGAGGTAGATGGCCGATGCCGCACCACCCGCGGCCCGCAAGGCTCCCGCCATGCCCCCGGCTCGTGCCGTATCGGTCTCGCCGTAGTTGTATGCGAACTGGGGCGGCAACGGGCTCGGGTTGCTGTCCTCCTGCGCCGCCGTTTCACCCGTCAGGGTCGAAATGATCGCAAAGAGCAGCGTGGCGAGGGGCGCCAGGGGCCCGCGATGCGGCTTGCGAGGGCCGAGAACGGGTTCCAATCGGGGAGATGCCATGAATGAGCGATTCCGAGGTTTTCTCGACACCCGAGCGACACCAGGGTGTCGCAGAGGCCCCAGACGGGCCGAAGTGGACCCTTCAATCTGCGCGTGACCACGCCCATCGGGCGCACCGGACCACCGGTACGGGTGGGCTAGCGCACCCACGTCCAGCGGGGCAACTTTGTGCAGCTGGCCCACCCGAATTCGAAATCGCCGCAAATTGTCGGGGATTCTGAGCCTTGACTTCGAAATCAGCGCAAATTGTCGCGGTTTTCGCCATGCCGCGTGAGGCGATCGACGATTTGGTCAAGCGTCCTGGGCACTTGGAAACCACGCACTGCGTCGTCGCCGCACAACCGTCGCCAATGCGCTCCCAGTAGGGACTAAAAGCACCATGTTTTCGACGGGATAGAAGTTTCTTCCGAGTAGGGGATGGACTCTGGAATCGCGCCGGTGTTAGGTGGTTTTTCTTCTCGGCTCCGCTTCATCGACATCGCGTCAGGAGCGGGTTGAACAGAAGGGTTGGTTGGACCAGTTCGATGTGGAGAACCCTGGGGTAAACTCGGCCGTGACCGTCCCGAGCTGAGGTTCATCTACACTTCTAGGTTTCGATTATCCTTCTGAAAAGAGCCCTCGGCTCACCCAGAACACAGGGGCTGTGGAAAACCTGTGAGATGGCGTGGCCCGGGGATTTCTGCGCCCTGTTCAGGCTTTGGCCCGGGGCGGCCCCACTGGGGCGAGCGAATTTCTCAGTCTGAGCATGGTAGCGACGAAGCAAGATCCGAGGGCGGTGTTCGAGCAGGCGGCGGCAGCCACGCGCGACCGGTCGCCCGCCACCTTCGACCAGTGGTTCGGGGGCATACAGTTCGACGACCTCACCGACGGCGTGCTCACGCTTCGCGCGCAGAACGAGTTCGTCATGGAGTGGGTGAAGACCAACTTCCTGCCGGAGCTCGCACAACAGATCGAGCGCATCGCGGGCTGGTCGGTCCAGATCAATTGGGTGCTCGACAGTCATCTCGAAGACCCCGTGACGCAGGGTGCGCCCACACCACCGCCGGTCAAGCCGCGTCCCCTCACGAGCGGCTCGTCGCCGCAGAGCAGTGAACCTCCGATGAGTGGCCCCACGAGCAGCGCCCGTCCCAACGCCCCGCCGGACGACATCAACCCGCGGCACACCTTCTCGAACTTCGTGGTCGGGCCATCCAACCAGCTCGCACACGCCGCGGCGGTGGCCGCTGCGGGAGGTGGTGGTCGTCGGTACAACCCGTTGTTCCTCTACGGAGGCACCGGGCTCGGAAAGACGCACCTCGTGCACGCCATCGCGCACCGCGTCTACGAAGAGAACAACGACGCACGGATCCGCTACGTGTCGGCGGAGCGTTTCACGAACGAGTTCATCACCGCGCTGCAGCACCAGCGCATGGACGAGTTTCGCGCGAAGTACCGCGAGCAGTGCGACCTGCTCCTCGTCGACGACATCCAGTTCCTCGCTGGTCGTGTCCAGACGCAGGAGGAGTTCTTCCACACCTTCAACGCGCTCCACAACGTCGACCGTCAGATCGTGGTCACGAGCGACAAGTACCCCCAGCAGCTCGAACGCATGGAAGAGCGCCTGGTCTCGCGCTTCGCGTCGGGGCTGGTCGCCGACATCCAGTCGCCCGAGCTCGAGACGCGGGTCGCCATCGTGCGCAACAAGGCCGCGCTCGAAGGCATCGACATGGAGGACGAGGTCGCGGTCTATCTGGCCCAGCACATTCGATCGAACGTGCGCGAGCTCGAAGGAACCCTCATCCGACTGGCGGCCAAGTCGTCGCTCACCGGGCACAAGGTCGACATGGACTTCGTGCGCAACGAGCTGTCGGCGACCATCGCCCACCGCACGCAGTCACTGAGCGTGGAAGACATTCAGCGCGCGGTCTGCCAGCACTTCCACCTTCGTACGAGCGACCTCACCAGCAAGGATCGCCACAAGACGGTGGCTTTCGCCCGCCACGTGGCCATGTACCTGTGCAAGCAGCGTCTCAAGTGCAGCTTCCCAGAGCTCGGCCGTGCGTTCGGCGGTCGTGATCACACCACGGTCATGAGCGCCGTGCGCAAGATCAAGAGCCAGCGCGCCGACGACCCGAACGTGCGTGCACACATCGAAGCCATCGAGCGCAAGCTCGCCGCCGACTGAGCGAGCGCCGTTCTCGGGTCTCCGCGTCTTCAGGCTTTGTCGACGAGGCGGTCGAGAAGCTCCTGAGCGTCTCGTTGGATGAAGGATTGGCCCTGTTCTTCGGACCGTTCGATGACGTCGCGGAGGAGCTCGGTGGCGCGGGCTTCATCTCCGCTGACCGCCGCGAGGCGGGCGAGCAGTAGGCGACCTTCGAGCACGTCCCACAGGTAGCCCTTGGCGTCGGCCGTGCGGAGGTGGGACTTCAGACGCTCGACGGCGCCCTCGTCTCCTCGGAGTCCATCGAGGAAGCACAAGTGCATCTGGTTGAGGTTGGTGAGGCGCTCGTGTTCGAGCTGCTGCGTCAGCTCCAGAGAGTCCATGTAGGCGGCGTAGGCCCGAGGGAGCTGGCCCGTGCGGCGATACACGTCGGCCAGGTTGTGGAGGGCAGCAG
>JAUHZF010000339.1 GCA_030426145.1 Polyangia bacterium | reverse complement strand
TTCGGCACGTGCGGGATGCTCGGGAAACCCGCGTCGTCGAAGGTGAGCTCCTTGAGGCCGTCGGCGATGTAGGTGACGGCGCGGCGTGCAGCCTCGGGGCTGCACTGCCACTCGGGCTCGGTGATGGGCCGCAGAAGCTCGAGCGTGTACGAGCGGTAGAGGGGCCAGGTGGGATCGTCCGGCTTGTAGTCGAGCACCTCGATGCAAGCGCGGTCGAAGGCCTCCCAGTCGCCGTCCATGGCGGTGCGCATGTAGCGCTTCACCCCGGCGATGAGCTCGGGGCTGATGGCCTTGACGCACCCGAAGTCGAGGAAGCCGACGCGGCCGTCGGGGAGGAAGCGGTAGTTGCCCGGGTGAGGGTCGGCGTAGAGGTGTCCGTGCTTGAGCAACGACCGGAACATGAAGCGCCAGATGGCGAGCCCGGTGCGGTTGCGCGCATCCTGGTCCGCCGATGCCGTGAACTCGGCGTAGCTCTGCCCGTCGAGGAACTCGCTGGTGAGCACACGCTGCGTGCTGAGCGACTGGTAGACGCGGGGAATGACGATGTCGGGGTCGTCTTGGTGCATGCGGCGGAACAGATCCGCCATCTCCGCCTCGCGCGTGTAGTCGAGCTCGCTGAGGAAGACCTCGGTGATCTCCTCGAGGCCCTCCTTGGCGTGGATCTTGTTCGCGAGCGGCCCCATCATGCTGCCGAAGAGGTTGATGCTCTTCAGGTCGTTGCGGATGGCCTTGTCGATGCCGGGGTACTGGACCTTCACCGCCACACGATCACCACCCTTGGTGAGGGCGCGGTGGACCTGGCCGATGCTGGCCGCGGCGAAGGGCTCGAACTCCCACTCCGCGTAGATCTCGTCCGGGGGAGCGCCGAGCTCCTCGGTGACCACTTTGACCGCGGCTTCGGGAGACAGGGGTGGCGCTTTGTCCTGGAGCTTCTTGAGGACCTCCTGGAACTTCTCTTCGTACCCGGGGGGGGCGACGCCATCGATGTAGCTGAGCATCTGCCCCACCTTGAGGGGCAGGCCCTTCATCTCGCCCAGCGTCTTGAGCATGGCTTCGGCCGCCTTCTTCGTCTCCTCCGTGAGGCGGGCCCGGGCGGCAGCGGCCTCCTCCTCCGTCTCCTTCTTGTCGGATCGACGGGCGAGGGCGCGCTTGGCCGCCTGGGCAGCGACCGGAATTCCCTTGGTGCCGAGCCCCGCCAACCGCGCGAGGCGGCCGAGGCGTGAGGTAGGGGGCTTCTCCTTGCGATCCGTCATCAGGTCTCAGGCAGGGCGTTTGGCGCGCCGAGCGTCGCCGCGCCGCACCGGAGCATTCCGGATTTTGGCCACGGGCCATAGCGAAATGACATTTCGCAGGCGCTGCCGCATCCCCGGATCGATCTCGCCGCGTGCCACGTCGAGCTCGGCCCGATTGTCACGGACCACCGCGCGTAGCCGCAGCCCGTCGTGATCGCGCAGAACGTCGCCGAGGTCGTCGAGGAGGCGGCCTGGGATGCGTCCGCGGACCGCGAAGACGTCGCGGCCGCGCACCTCGACCACGAAGAGCTCACCCATGCGACGCAACGCCACCGCCACCGGAACCAGCAGCGCGACGAAGACCAAGGGAATGAGCCAGTCGGGCACGCGGTCAACATAGCAGGCCGCTCGTGCTCATCGACGCGTCATGCGGCGTCGCGTTCACGTGGTGGTAACGTCCCCGTCACTCGTCGGCCACCATGTCCAAGCTCAGCAAGCTCTTCGCGGATCCACAGCGCTTCTTCCACGACGCCGCGCTCAACGCCCAGGCGCGGCTCCAGCTCGCCTCGCTCACGTCCTCCCGGGAGGCGGAATTCCGTGAGCGTGTTCAGCGTCTCGGGGGCGCCGCGCGCTTCAGCGACGCGCTCCAGGAGACGCTACGGGGAACGGCCCAGCTCTTCATCACGCCCAGCGAGACGGGATGGGACGAGCTCAACTGCTTCTCCCACGAAGTCGCATGGGTGTTGTACTTCGCGCTGCTCGTGGCCGAGAAGCGGGGCGGGAGGCTGATGGTCACCGCCCGCCGCCGCACGTCCGACGTGGCCCGTCGTGACGTGTCGTCCGTGGCGGGCAAGCTGCGCGCGGTCTCGGACTTCGAGCTGGTGCTCGCGCTTCGCGACGGTGTCGAGGAGGTGGTCCGGGTTTGGGTGTGGGAGCGGCGCGACGCTGAGGGGATCTTCTACGCGCGGGGCAACAACGCCTTCGCCAAGCGCCTGCCGTTCGAGGACTTCCATCGACTCCACGATCCTCTGACCGGACGCGTCGACCTGCATCAGCTGCACCGCAAAGCGATCGACAGCGAGTGCACCTTCGACGTCGACTTCGTCTACACCTGGGTCAACCACGCCGACCCCACTTGGCGAGCGCTCATCTCGCAGCACCGCGACATGTCCGAGGTGGACTGGGACCGGTATCACGCGGCCGACGAGCTCAAGTATTCGCTGCGCTCGGTCCATCAGCATGCGCCATGGGCCCGCAACATCTACGTGGTGACCAACTGCGCGCGTCCGCCCTGGCTCGCCGAGCACCCCAAGATCCGTTGGGTCATGCACGAAGAGGTCTTTCCCGACACGGACTACCTCCCGACGTTCAACTCTCACGCGATCGAGGCGTGCCTGATGCGCATCGAGGGGCTCGCCGAACACTTCGTCTACATGAACGACGATGTCTTTCTCGGGACCCCGGCGTCCAAGGCTGACTTCTTCTCCCCCAATGGCGCTTCGGTGTCCTATCTCGAGCCCTACGGCATGGTCTTCGGCGAGCGAAGCGACGAACATCCCGACTACCTCAATGCCGCGCTCAATGGGAAGAAGCTCATCGAGGACACCTTCGACGTGTCGCCCACGATGCTGCACGGTCACGTGCCGCACGCGCTCAAGCGAAGCGTGCTCTTCGAGATGGAAGAGCGCTTCTCCGACGCTTTTCATCGAACCCGTGGGGCCCGGTTTCGCACCCCGGACGACGTTTCGATCGTGTCGTTCTTCTACCACCACTATGCCTTCCAGACGCGACACGCGGTCCGCGCACCGTCGTCCAATTCCGTGCTGATCCGACCATCGAACAGCGCGGACGCTTTCGTCGATCTCCTCTCGGGGAGACGACGACGATTCTTCTGCATCAACGACGGAGGCGACAGCTCTTCGGATACGTCTTTCGCGGCGCGTTCTTCGGAGTTTCTGGAGCGCTACTACCGCGACGGCGCTCCCTGGGAGCTGTGATAGGGTCCGCCGATGGCCTACTTCGTCAAGCTCCCCGACCCGCCGTCAGGCCCTGAAAACGGTGCGGAACGGTACGTCGACGTGCTCAATGGGATGAGCACCATCGGGCAGCGGCAGCTGCGACGCACGGGGTTCGGGGGCTATGAGGTGCACACCGCGGCCACGGTTTGTGCGCTGCTCGAGCGGTGGGAGAAGAATGCGTCGTCGCCTGCCGTCTTCTTCGACGTGGGGGCGAACCTCGGCCACTACACGCTTCTGGTGAAGGGGCTTTGGCGCGACACGACCGCGGTGGCGTTCGAGCCCACGCCGGCGACGCATCTATGGCAACGGCGCGTGATGTACGCCAATGGGTTCGAGGTGCGCTCCGAGGCATTGGCCGTGGGCGACAGCGAGCGCGAGGTCACGCTCTACTTGTCCAACAAGAGCGACTCTTCGAACTCCCTCAACCCGGAGTTTCGACGACACAAGGGCGAGGTGCGCGTGCAATGCGTGACGCTCGACGGGTATTGCGACCGCAATGGACTGCAGCCCGACCTGCTGAAGATCGATACCGAAACGCTCGAGGTGGCGACGATTCGCGGGAGCCTCGGAATGATTCGGACCAAGCGGCCGGCGATCGTTATCGAGATCCTGAATCGTGGTGACGATCCTGGGCCCGAGCTGACGGAGATCTTCGACGAGCTCGGCGGCTACCATTACTACCGGATCACCGACGCCCACGGACTTGCGCCGAGCAAGCAGATCTTCGGGGCACCAGACGAGTCCTTCCTCAACTGGCTGCTCGTGCCCGAGGCGCTCGACGATGCCTTCTTCGATTCGGTGGCCGCGTGGCGCGAGCAGCTCGCCTGGTGCACGCCGGATACGACCATCGCGCCCCGTCGCGCAGGGTTGGTCGACCGGGGGAAGGCGCTCTTGGCGGAGGACCACCGAGCGCGAGGTTTGGCGATGCTCGAGCGGGCCGTGAAACACGGAGACGTGGCGGCGCACTATCACCTCGGCCGCTCGTATGAAGACGCCAAGCGCTACGAGGAGGCCGCGTCTCAGTATCGAGCTGGCGCTGCAGCGGGGGAACGGTCGGCGCGTCGCGGACTCGCTCGCGCCCACCGGCTCGGACGCGGGGTGCCGGTCGATCTCGCCGAGGCCAAGCGTTTGCTCGAAGAAGGGGCCGAGCAGGGGGATGGCCGGGCGGCGATGGAGCTCGCCACCATCTTGGCCGAGACCGACCCCGGCGCAGCCCTGGCGCACTACGCCCGCGCGGCTGAGCTCGGCATCAAGCAAGCGCACTACCACTTGGCGCGCCACTTCGAGGACGCGAAGAACTACGCCAAGTCGGTCGAGCACCACCGACGAGGGGCCGAGGCGGGCGAAGTCGCGTGCATTCGCGGCATGGCGCGTGCCTACCGTCTTGGGAGAGGTGTCGCGAAGGACGAAACGGAGGCGACCCGCTGGGAGGCCAAGCTCCCCGCCGCGACCTAGCTGGCTTTTCGGAGCGGTTGCTCGAGCGCCGGGGTGGGGCGGGCGTCCGGGGCGGATGACCGAGAAGCCCACGAAGGCCGAGTTTTCGCCGCGGCGGATGCTCTCGTGGAAGAGGCGTGCTCGGTCTCGACACGCACGTGCCTCGGCGGATGGGCGATGTCGCACGTCACCGGGAGCCTCGAGCTCGGTCTCCCCGTGTGAGAAGAGGAGGGAGCCAGGGTGGAAGCCCGCGAAGTACAGCGGGGTGTAGAGTCGGAGCTCGGTGCGGGCGCCGTAGACGAGTTTGATGCGCTCGAAGTACTCGCTGTCTTCGCCGACGGGGTAGGGCAGGAAGTAGCCGAGGTCGATGAGGACCCGGCGGGGGAACATCATGCTGATGAGCGCCTTGCGGTCGCGGCGGCCGTTGATGGCCACGGGCCGACCGGTGCGGTCGACGCGGCGCCCGTTGCACACGCACACACGTGCCTCGGGGTTGGCGATGAGGGCGTCGAGCTGCCGCTCGATCCGCTCGGGGTGGCTGACGTCGTCGGCGTCGTGGAAGGTAATGTAGTCGCCGCGGGCGCGAGCGAGCCCGTGGTTGCGCGCGTGGGCTGCACCGCCAGACGTCGCGGCACGCACGACCTGGATCCGTGGGTCGTTCACGCGTGTCACCCGGGCGACGGTGTCGTCGTCGCTGCCATCGTCGATGACGATGATCTCGAGTCGGTCGTAGGTCTGCTCCAACAGGGAAGCGAGGGCGGACTCGATGGTTTCACTCGCGTTGCGGGCGGCCATGACGACCGATACCAGTGGGCGGCCTGCCTGCTCGATGGAGGAGCGGCGGCGCGCCGCTGCGCGCTCGGCGCCCGCCCGGACGAGCCCTTCGAGAGGCGAGAACTTGCGCGCAGCCTTCAGCACCTCGTGCGTCCAGTCCGGTGCCCATCGTGCCCCGCGCAAGACGCGGGCGGCCGCGGAGCCCACCAGACGCAGGGTCGAGGAGCGGGAATCTCTCAGGAACTGTTCGGGGGCTTGCGCGAGTTTCCGCGCGCGCGTCAGTGCGCTTCCCATCCTTTCTGAATGTGACGAACCGATGAAATTGTCAACAAGGCGTCACAAAACAGGCTAACTGATCGACCTGTGGGCCGGTTTTTGTCACTTTTCTTCGTTCTGGTGGTGGCTGGCTGCACCTCCCCAGAGCCTGCTTCCCCTCCCGAATCCTGCGCGCCTCCCATCGCTGATGGGGACGCGGATGGCCATCCCGACGTCTTTGGGGCCAAAGCGGCAGGGCAAGCGCGGGCGGGTCGATTCCCGGACGTGACGGCGCTTCCCGGGCCCGCCCACGGTCGGCAACCTTTCCTCGCGGGCGACTTCGTGATGGCGAACGCTCACATCGCGGTGGTCATCGAGGCGGGCCGCGATGACGCGCGACCGAGCGACGGATACGGCCGGTTCGGAGGCGAGCTCGCGGCTCTCGACAGGGTGGGCGACGACGGGCGTCCGCTGGGCACGTCGTTCTACAACGAGACCCTCGTGGCGACCGGCATCGCGACCGTCGATCCCGAGGCGGTCACCGTGCTGCAGGACGGCAGCGACGGCGGGGCCGCCATCGTACGAGTCCGGGGGCGACTGCGGAACATCCCATTCCTCGACGGGCCGCTCGGGGCGCTGCTCCCCAGCGACTTCGACCAGGAAGCGGCCATCGACTATGTGCTCGAACCGGACGCTGAGGCCGTGAAGCTCCGGGTGACGATTCGCAATGCCGCCGAAGAGCCGCTCGACCTCGGTGGGATAAGCGGGATCAGCAAGGAGCTCATCGGCTTCTTCCAGAAGAACCAACAGCAGCTGGTCACCCCCGAAGTCGGCTTCGACAAGGAGGGCGAGGCGGCGTGGGTGGGCTTCGTCTCACCCGGGACGGGCTTCGCGTGGCGGTCGGTCGACGGCCCGCTGCTGCCCAGCATCGCAGTGAGCGGCTTCGAGCTCTTCGAGGCGCCCGGGTTTGCCGCCGATGCCTGCAGCGCCACCACCGTCGACCGAGCGGAGATCATCGTCGGGGGCCCGTTCTACGACGGGCTGCGGGCCGCGATCCGCCGGCATGACGGCGAGCCGGAGGGCGAGCTCGTGACGGGGACGGTCGAAGACGCCGGGGGCGCAGGCGTGGCGGACGCATGGGTCCACGCCGTCGACACCGACGGCAGGTACGTGAGTCGGGTGCGCTCCGACGAACAGGGGCACTTTTCACTGCATGTGCCGGCACCCTTCACCCTCCAGGCCCAGAAGAGCGGCTACACCCACACACCGGTGGCGGTGGCCCCCACCGATGGAACGGTGACGCTGTCCTTCGAGGCCGAGGGCACCATCACCGTCAACGTCACGGACGGCGCGGTGCCGCTACCGGCACGCGTGCAGGTCATTCCCGTCGATGCGGTGTCATCCGTTCCCGAGCACTACGGCGTGCTGGAGGAAGCACGTGGACGGCTGCACCAGGCCTTCACCGTGGCCACGCTCGGCACGGTGTCGCTGCCGGTTCCGCCGGGCCAGCACCGCGTGGTCGTCTCGCGTGGCTACGAGTACGAGCTCGTGGACCAGACGGTCGACGTGGTGGCGGGCAACACGGCCACGATCGACGCCGTGCTCACCCGGAGCGTCGACACCTCCGGTGTCATGTGCGCCGACTTCCACATCCACAGCTTCCACTCCGCCGACAGCAGCGACTCGTTGCACCGCAAGGTGACCGGCGCCGTGGCGGACGGGCTCGACATCCCGTGCTCCAGCGAGCACGACTGGGTCGTGAGCTTCGGGCCCGTGGTGGAGGACCTGGGCCTATCGGACTTCGCCTTCGGGATGAGCTCCACGGAGCTGACCACCTTCACGTGGGGGCACTTCGGGGTGGTGCCGCTGAGGCCCCAGCCCGGCGCACTCAACAACGGTGTCGTGGACTGGGTCGGCCGCACGCCCACGGAGGTCTTCGCGGCGATCGACGAGCGTGAGGAGCGACCAGCCCTCATCGTCAACCACCCCCGGGGGGCGTCCATCGGCGGTTACTTCTCGGCCGCGCGTCTCGACCCCGACACCGGGACCTCGACGAGCGAGCTCTGGTCCGAGAACTTCGACGCGGTCGAGGTGTTCAACGACAGCGACTTCGACGACAACCGCGACGACTCGGTCGAAGACTGGTTCGCGCTCTTGCGCACAGGTCGGCGCATCACCGCGGTGGGGAACTCCGACAGCCACAGCATGCGGACGTCGCCCGTCGGCTACCCGCGCACCTGCTTCTCGTTCGGCCATGACGACCCGCGGCAGCTGACCGACTTGGCGGTACGCGATGCGCTTCTTTCGGGCGAATCGGTGGTCTCGGGCGGTCTCTTCATGACCGTGGCTGGGCCCGAAGGCACGCGCCCCGGGGCGACCTTGGTGTCGGGAGCGGCGCAGTTCGAGGTCGAGATCCAGGCGCCGAGCTGGATCGCGGCCGACAGCTTGGAGGTCTACGTCTCGGGCGTGCTCGTCGACGAGGTGCTGCTCGTCGACGAAGGAGCGGGTCCGGCCCGCCAGTATCGCGCCACCGTCGACCTCACCCTCGATGCCGGCGACACGGTCGTCTTCCATGCCCGCGGCGCTGGCGACCTCGCGCCGCTGCACCCAGGTCGCCGCCCCTTCGCCGTGTCGAACCCTTTCTACGTGGCAGGGGCGCTAAGAGCTGAGAGCTATCGAGCACGCCGCGCGCAGGCACGGCTACCGTCGCGTGCCCACGCGCCGCGCCCGCACGGTCACGACCACCATCACCACTGAGCCGAGGTTCGGGGTTCGGGGTTCGAGGTTCGAGGTTCGAGGTTCGAGGTTCGAGGTTCGAGGTTCGCGGTGCGAAGCTCGAGACCGAGGTCGAGATCGAGAGCGAGGTCGAGGTCGAGATCGAGATCGAGAACGGTGAAGGCAGCGTCAGCGGCGCTTCTTGGTTTTGGTTTTGCGGCCGCCTTCGTTGCGGCGTCGACCCTTGCGGCCAGCCAGGGTTTGCTGGCGGCGCGTGGCGCGTTGCTGGCGGGCCATGAGCTTCTTCTGCTTGCGGCGGCCCTTCTCTCGGCGCCCGTCTTCGCGCGGCGTGGGTGGTGAGACGCGCCGGCCGTACACCGCGCGGCGGAGCACGGCCACGTCTTCGATGACGACGGTGATGGGGTCGCCGAGGCGGACCTTGTCGCCCGACCGCTTGCCCTCGGTGAAGAGGCCGCTCTCGTCGGGCTCGTACCGATCGGGGCCGAGGTTGTCGAGGGGCACGAGTACGTCGACGAAAGGGTCGTGGAGGCGAACGTAGATGCCCCCGCCAGTGATGGCGGAGACGCGGCCCTCGAAGGCTTCGCCGACGAAGGCGCGCATGAACAGGGCGCGGTAGACGTCGGCGACCTCGCGCTCGGCTTCCATGATGTTGCGCTCGACCTCGGAGCAGCGCTGGGCCGACTCGCGCAGCTCGTCTTCGATGCCATCGCGGCGGGGGTTCTGCTTGCGCAAGTAGGCGCGCACCTGGCGATGCACCAACAGATCCGGGTAGCGTCGGATGGGCGAGGTGAAGTGCAGGTAGGCCGGCGACGACAGGCCGTAGTGGCCCATGTTCGCGGTGTCGTAGCTCGCCTGCTGCATGCTGCGCAGGAGCAGGTTGTGCAGCACGTCTTGCTTGGCGTGGCCCTCGATGCGGCGCAGGAACTTGCTCAGCGCCTTGGGGTCGACGGCCTCCTCGGGGTCGAACTGCACCCCGAGCATTTGTGCCGCAGTGGCGAAGCGGGCGAGCTTGTCGGGGTCAGGCACCCCGTGCACACGGAAGACGGCGGGGATTTGGTGCTGGAGCATGAAGGCGGCCACCGTCTCGTTGGCGAGCAGCATCATCTCCTCGACCAAGCGGTAGGCCTTGCGCACGCCGGGGTCGTCGCTGCGTTGGGAGATGGCGATGGGGGCGCGGGTGTCTTCGTCGATCTGCACCCGGGCTTCGGGGAGGTCGAAGTCGAGGGCGCCGCGGCGCATGCGTTGCTTGCGCAGCTGCGATGCGAGATCCCAGGCGACCTGCAGCTCGTGGCGGCGTGATTCGGCCTCGGGGTCGCGCGGGGGCTCACCCGTGAAGCCGAGCGCACGCGCGACCGAGGGGTAGGTGAGGAAGGCGCGGGCCGTCATGCGCCCTTCGATGAGGCGCGAGTGCAGCGGCTTGCCCGCAGGATCGAGCTCGACGTAGACGCACATGCACAGCCGCTCCTGGCCCGCGAGCAGCGAGCAGAGCTTGCCGCTGAGGGCGTGGGGCAGCATCGGCACGGCCCGGTCGGGGAGGTAGGCCGAGAAGCCGCGGTCGTGGGCCGACTGGTCGAGCGCACTGCCCGGGGTGACGTAGTGCGAGACGTCGGCGATGGCGATCCACGCGTGGTAGTGCCCGTCTTCGCCGCGCTCGACCCACACCGCGTCGTCGTGGTCACGCGCGTCGGCGGGGTCGATGGTGACGAAGGGAATGTCGCGAAGATCTTCGCGGCGTTCGAGCTCGGCGGGGTTGGGGAAGGCACCGTAGTCCTCGGCCTCTTTCACCGCCTCTTCGGGGTGGCCTTCGACGATGTCGTGGGCG